>PIVQ01000382.1 GCA_003354055.1 Desulfobacteraceae bacterium
GAAATACCCGGGGACCGATGGGATTGGAAGGCGTTTTACGGCGACCCGTTGAAAGCGGGTAATAAGACAAACGTCAAATGGGGCGGCTTCATGGACAAAGTGGGTGATTTTGATCCCATGTTTTTCGGGATCGCTCCGCGGGAAGCTGCGTGGATGGATCCTCAGCAGCGCCTTTTGATGCTTTATGTCTGGAAGGCCATGGAAGATGCGGGGTACTCCGCAGCCGGCATATCCGGAAGCAGGACGGCAATGTTCATCGGAACGGGCGGCAGCGGTTACGGCAACCGGGTCTATTCCGGGGGGCCGGATCTGGAGGGATATTACGGCACCGCCATACTTCCTGCCATGGGCCCCAACCGTATGAGTTATTTCCTTGATCTTCACGGCCCCAGCGAGCCTGTGGATACGACTTGCTCGAGTTCACTGGTGGCCATATGCAAGGCGGTGGAGGCCATTGAAAGCGGCGCCTGCGAATCGGCCATCGCGGGTGGTGTCAACCTCATCATTGATCCTGCTTTCCATATCAGCCTGGATCGGTTGGGCATGCTTTCCAAGGAAGGGCGTTGCCGTACCTTTTCCGACCGGGCCGACGGATATGTCCGGGGGGAAGGCGTCGGAATGCTCTTTTTGAAACCCCTAGAAGCTGCGGAACAGGACGGGGATCATATTTACGGGATTATCCGGGGAAGCGCCGTAAATCACGGCGGCAGGGCCAACTCCCTGACAGCGCCAAACCCTAAGGCGCAAGTCGCGGTTTTAAAGGACGCTTATGAAAAGGCGGGAATTGATCCTGCCACGGTGGGGTATATCGAAACCCACGGAACCGGGACGGTGCTGGGCGACCCCATCGAAATAGACGCCTTGAAAACCGCTTTTAAGGCCCTGGGTCAGGGCAACGAATTCCTAGGAGCCCTGAAACCGCAGTGCGGATTGGGATCCGTCAAAACCAATATCGGCCATCTGGAACTCGCCGCCGGGGTTGCCGGGGTCATAAAAGTTCTGTTACAGATTAAACATAAAACCATCGTCAAAAGCCTCCATTGCGATACCCTAAATCCCCATATCAAACTTGCAGACTCCCCTTTTTATATTGCAAAAGCATCACAGGCCTGGAAACCTGCGCAGGCCCGGATCCCCAGACGAGCGGGGGTCAGCGCTTTCGGCGCCGGAGGCGTCAATGCCCATGTGGTCATTGAAGAGTACATGGATAAAACGGGTACAACCCGTGACGGTAATCTTGGGGAGGTGAGGACGGCGTCCCCGGCAATTTTTGTTCTTTCGGCAAAAACCGAAGAGCGCCTGAAAAATTATGCGCTCACAATGGGAGAGTTTTTCGATTCAAGCCTGAAAAACGGAAGTATTCCGGATCTTGCCGATATCGCCTACACGTCCCAGATCGGGCGGGACGCCATGGAAGAGCGGTTGGCCTTGATCGTCGGATCGGTGGAAGAACTTCGGGATAAGTTGAAAAAGTTTGGCGCTGACGGGAGTGGCATAGAAGGGGGTTTTCGCGGAAACGTGAAAAGGGATAAAGAGACCCTGGCCCTGTTCACGGCGGATGATGAGTTCATAGCGCTCCTTGACAAATGGGTCCGGCGCGGGAATTACGCAAAGCTTCTTTCCCTTTGGGTAAAAGGCTTGGATTTTAACTGGCATAAACTCTACAGGGAGCCGCGGCCTGCGCGTATCAGCCTTCCGACCTATCCTTTTGCTGAAAAACGGTATTGGATCAATGACCAGCCTTGGGAAGGAAACAGAATCAAACGCAAAAACGGGAAGTTGCCGCATCCCCTGCTACACGAAAATACTTCCGATCTGACCGAGCAGCGGTTTAGTTCGGTATTCACGGGGGATGAGTTTTTCCTTGCGGACCATGTGGTCAGGGGCAGACAAACCCTGCCCAAATCCGTTTATCTTGAAATGGCGCGGGCCGCTGTCGCCCGTGCAGCCGGACCTTCCAGGAAGAGTGGCGAAGGGATTTTACTCAAAGATGTGGTTGGCATAAAGCCGCTGACAGTGGAGGGGAGCCCGGTGGAGACTCATATCGGCCTGTTTCCAGAAGCAGGCGGCGACCTTGGGTACGAGATTTATGCCCAATCCGGTGAAGCCGGGGACGCAGCAGTGGTTTACAACCAGGGAACCGTCGCGCTACAACCGAATGGCAAAGCCACGGTCCATGATATCGTAGCTTTGATGGCAAAATGCGGTGAGAAACGGATGGATGCCCAGGCGTGTTATGAAATTGCCTCACGGGCCGGTTCAGCCTATGGCCCGAGCCTGAGGGGAATCCATGAACTGCATGTCGGAAAGGATATGGCATTGGCGCAGTTGACGCTTCCGGTACAGGTTGGGCAAACAGCAGATGCATTTGGGTTACATCCTGCTCTTATCGATTCCGCCCTGCAGGCCTCAACCGTTTTGATGGACGGCGCAGGTGTTAACGGCACGGCGTCAGCGTTCTCCCTGGACCGGCTCGAAGTGTTTGACAAATGCGTCCCCGCCATGTGGGCGCTGATCCGGTCCCACGGGGGAATTGATCCTGGGTGTACGGCGGCAAAAATCGATATGGACTTGTGCGATGACAAGGGCGTTGTTCGGGTACGGATAGAAGGTTTCCGGTCCCTTGAAGAGTCGATTGATGGCGATCAGTCCGAAGCTTCCCAGGTTGATTCTAAAAGTATCGATTCGAAAGCTACCGATTCCAACCCCGCTGTTCCATCTCCCCTTGAAACACCCACAGCCTTGATTACATTTGAGGAATACCTGGAAGCGCAGAAAATTGACACCGGCGCCGGGACGCATATCAAGACATTGCTTTGTTTTCTGGCCGAAGCGGACAACAGGGAGCATGTTGCCGGGGCGCTGAAAAATTTGTCCCCCGAAACCCAGGCTGTGTTTATCTCCAAAACCCAGGGTGAAACCTTTTCAAAGGCCATTGCTGATATTGTCCATGAACATGGGGCAGTCGACGCCGTGATTTACATGTCAGAGGGTATCACGGCGGCGGAGGTTAATGGGGATATCCTCCATATCCTTCAGGCCATGGCTGCGGCAAGCATATCCACCCCCGTTCGCTTCCTTTTGGCAGCGCAGCTTACGGAAGGGTCTGCGTGTTGTCATGCCGAATCCTGGGTCGGATTCGAACGCTCCCTGCCCATGATCATGCCGAAGCTGCAATTCGGGGTGATTTACAGGGAAATCAAAGGTGGCCGCCAAAATGATATGGCGGCCGATATGCCCCATTGGTTCGAAACCCTTTGGCAGGAGCTTCACGCCGAAAGAATCGAAAGCGCCGTGTATGCCGGAGATAAACGCTATGTTTACCGGAATCGTGAGACAACACCTGAAAGTTTCGAAAGCTTTGACAGCCTGATTAAGCCACAAAAAACATACCTGATTACGGGCGGATGCGGCGGTCTGGGAGGGTTGCTCGCCCGGTATCTGGCAAAGAAATACGGCGTCAATCTGATTCTTATGGGCAGATCTCCTATGGATGAACGAAAGAGCAAGCTGCTGGAAGATATCAAGGATGAAAACCAGAACGCCAGGGTCGTTTATGTTCAGGCGGACATCAGCGATTCCGCCGCAATGAAAAAGGGGATCACCGATGCAAAGGAAGATTTCGGAAGCCTGGCCGGCGTTATTCATGCGGCGGGCATTGAAAGCGAAGGGGATATCCTTAAGAAAAATGTAGATCTCTTTAAGAAAGTACTGCGCCCTAAAATCGGGGGAACCATTGCCCTGGATGAAGCGGTGAAGGGCGACCCACTCGATTTTATCTGCTATTTTTCATCCGCCTCTGCCATTCTGGGGGATTTCGGTGCATGCGATTACGCCATAGCCAACCGCTTCATGGCTGCCTTCGCCAGCTACAAAAACGCTGTTCAGGCAAAGGTGAAACATATCGTTATCCACTGGCCCCTCTGGAAAGAGGGCGGTATGGGATTCGATCACGATGGCGGTGCCGAGGTCTATCTTAAGTCCAGTGGCCAACGCCTCCTTGAAACAAAGGAAGGGCTTGAACTGTTCGATCGCTTACTTTCCCGTGATGGGACGCAGCATTTGGTGCTGGCAGGAGTGCCTCAGCGGATCAGGCGGTTTTTAAGCTTGTCAAAAGACGAGCAGTCCCGGGACATAGAACCCATCGTTCCCTTCAGCAGCGGAAGGCGTAAGGAGATGAGGGGCTTTAGTGTGGCGCAATGCCTTGAATACGACCTGAAGACACATATCGGCAGTCTGCTGGGAGTTGCTTCCGGTCAATTGGATTCCGATGCCAACCTTGCCGATTTTGGGTTCGACTCCATCCTGTTTTCAAAATTTGCCGCTGCCCTGACGTTATTTTATAAAATAGAGATAACCCCCTCCATATTTTTCGGCAATCCGACCATAGAGCGCCTGGTTCACTATTTTGTGCAGGAGCACGGCGGTATTTTGGATACCTTTTATGCTCAAGCCGAAAAAAGCGTTGATCAAGTCACGGCCGCGGTATCTCCACTAAAGACTACAGCCGGTTCCTCTCCTAAGCGGAGACGCCCAAGGTTTCTAACCGCAAACTTGAGGGAGCCTGATTCCGAAGCCATTGCCATTATCGGAATGAGCGGCCGATTTCCGGACGCCCGAAACATTGATGATATGTGGGAAATCCTTAGGGCTGGAAAAGACGCGGTGTCGGAAATTCCCCTGGAACGTTTCGACTGGCGCAAGTATTACGGAAACCAAAGGAATGGCTCAGGGCAGCAAATTGTCTCGAACCGTTGCGGGATACTGCCGGGTGCGAGCGAGTTTGAACCCTCGTTTTTTGAAATCTCTCCCAAAGAGGCGGGATGGATGGACCCGAGGCAGCGGCTATTGCTCCAGGAATCATGGAAAGCCTTGGAGGATGCAGGCTACGGACCTTCGCGCATCCAAAAAAACCGGATGGGGGTGTTCGTGGGTATGGAGTCCGGCGATTACCGTTCCCTTTCCAGCGGTGAAAAGGGAATTACCTCGGATCACGAGGGAATCTCCGCAGTCCGGTTGGCCTATTTTCTGAATTTCAGCGGGCCGGCCATGGCGATCAATACCTCTTGCTCCTCCGGCCTGGTTGCCGCGCATCAGGCCTGCCAGAGTCTTCGGACCGAGGAATGTGACACTGCCATTGCCGCGGGGGTGAACCTGCTGCTGAACCCTGAGACTTTTATCGGCCTGGGCAGATCAGGGATGATGTCTTCATCGGGGAGATGTTTTGCATTTGATAAACGGGCCGACGGCATGGTTCCCGGCGAGGCTGTTGTCTCTCTTGTTCTCAAGCGGTTAACGGACGCTGAAAGGGACAACGATCCCGTATACGCGGTGATCAAGGGCAGCGGCATCAATTATGACGGAAAGACCAACGGCATCACCGCTCCGAACCAAAACGCCCAGGCCGCGCTTATAAAGTCGGTCTACGACCGCTACAGGATCAATCCTGAAAAAATCAAGCATATCGTTACCCATGGAACCGGAACAAAACTCGGTGATTCCATAGAGATCAATGCATTGTACGACGCGTTCAAAGGCTCTACGGATAAAGAACGCTTCTGCGCGCTGACATCTACAAAAACCAATTTCGGCCATTGTTTTGCGGCCTCGGGCCTGGTGAGCCTTGTGGGCCTGGTCCAGGCGCTCCGGCATGAAACCATACCGGAAAGCATTCACTTCAGGCAGGAAAACGATCACATTAAATGGAGCGAATCCCCTTTTTATGTGAACAGCGCGGGAAAACCGTGGACCGCCGGGAAGGGAAAAAAGCGCCTGGGAGCTGTAAGCGCCTTTGGCATGAGCGGCACCAATGCACATATGGTGGTCGAAAGCCATACCGGCAATTCCATCACGACGGACATTAAGGTTGATCCCTGTTATCTGCTTGTTTTTTCGGCGAAACAAAAAGCAACCCTGGAAGAGAAAATCAAAGATATGGTGGCGTTTCTCAGCAACAATCAGCTAAATACGACGGATTTGGCGGGGATTTGTCTGACGCTGTCGGAGGGTCGTCACCATTTCATGCATCGCAAGGCCGTTGTCGTTCAGGACCTGGATGACTCCGTCCATGTGTTGAATCAATTAATTACCCAGGAAAAATCCCCCAAAATTTTTCATGGGGAAGTTGCCCGCGGATTCACGGAGCAGCCTGCCATTCGCGCGTCTGCCGCAAAGATGCTGACCCAGGCAGCAAGCAAAAGAGGTGATAAAGACGCCTATCGTGACATATTGTATGGTCTGGCGGAGCTTTATTGTCAGGGATATGAGATCCCGCTGAACCGGTTGGTCAACCCCGGTAAACGTTCAGGTCTTCGACTGCCGACCTATCCTTTTACAAGGCAGCAGTATTGGATTTCTCAAATCAAGGCGCCGAAGGCGGCAGAGGCGGCGGATCAGAGCAAGGGAAAGGACACGCCGGTCACCGACAATAAATACGCTGAGCAATATGCTCCGGCTTCCATTGCCGGCCCGGATCAAGCGGACGCGCTAGTCTCATCCGGCAAGACCGCGCGGATCACATTGTCCCCCCTGTCGAATGATAGCCTCCCTTCGGATGGGAAAAAGGTGCAAAGCCTTCGCCCGATAAGCTTATCGGAGACGGCGGCTCCGTTGCCCGGTTTGGTAACCTTAGATGACGCTCCGGGTAATACATCGCCTAAGATAGCGCTTGATATACTACCGGATGCTAAATCAGGTGACGCAGAGCCCTCGGCCCGTCCCCAAGCTTTGCCCGAACCAGTGCTCAAAACACTCAAGACAAGCCTGGCAGAAGCCCTGTATATGGATGAGAGCGATATTGATCCGGACATGCAGTTTACGGAGATGGGGATGGATTCGATCATCGGTGTGGAATGGATCAAAGCGGTCAATGATGAATTCGGCATGACACTTGAG
>PIVQ01001187.1 GCA_003354055.1 Desulfobacteraceae bacterium
TGTTGCCCAGCTCTACCACGTCGACGGGGATGTGGGGTTTAAAACGGGACATGTGGAATTTGACGGTGATGTTGTGATTTCCGGCACGGTAAAACCGGGATTCAATGTAAAATGCCACTCCTTGACCGCTGACGCCATTGAAGGCGGGCATATCACCTGCGAAGGCCATGTCATGGTTAAAAAAGGCATCCTGGAAGCCAAAGTTTTTTCAAGGGGCAGTATGGCGGCCGCCTATGTGAACCGTGCGGACATAACTTGTCTGGGGGATATGACCATAGCCAGGGAAATTCTGGATTCCAGGATAGTACTCAACGGCTGCTGCAGGGTCGATAGAGGCAGGATTCTGGCAAGCGATGTTACGGCCAGAGAAGGGGTGCGGGTCATGAACGTAGGCTCCCAGGGCGCTAAAAACACCGTTATCACTGCTGGGGTTTCAAAATATGCCGGAGAGGAGATGGAACGGGTAAAAGTTCTGGCACAGAAAAACCAGACGGATCTTGACCTGAGGATGTCGGATAAGGACGCGGTTGAAACTGCAGAGACGGACCTTTCATCCTGGCAGACTGAAATGGAAGGACTCCGGCAAAAGCTTGAAGGGATGATCCAGGCCATTGAAACCAAGTCCCCCTTGACACCGGTAAAGGAGGCTCTGCTTGCCACCCACAAAAAACAACTTGCCTCGCTTACCCGGCAGATTGGTGACAACCAGGTCGATAAACAGAAACTGGGCCGGTTGACCGAAGATGTGAGAGAGGAATTGGACGTTATTTCACGAATGAACCAGACGGTAGTAAACGAAATGATGGTATTGAAAAAAATGAACAAACAGTCGGAAGCTGTTCCCGTCATAAAGATCCGCGGCAAGGCTCAGTCCGGTACAAAATTATGCGGTTGCCATTCCCAGACCACTGTCCTAAAAACCACCGGCAATATTCATGTCAAAGAAATCCAGACCACTGATGAAAACAATAAAAGGGTCTGGAGCCTGGTTCTTGCCCCGGGATAACCGGAGTCTGCATGTTCACACCTTCAAAAGAAAATGGCTCAAAAGCAGCGCATAGAATTGCTATATAATTGCTTTGAGCCATTTTCAACTCAGTCATAGATCTTTTAAGCTATTTTTTGAACAGCTTTGACCTCATGATTATTGTCCTGCATTGTATAAATCAAGTATTTCACTTTCGCTTAAGGCCCGATTATAAATCCGCAGGTCATCCATCAAACCGGAATAATTTGCCCAACGATGTAAACTATAACTTCCAATAAAGATATCACCATCGGTCGTTGTAGATCCTGAATATGTCTCCAAATTAGTCCATACACCATCTGAATAAGTACGAAGTCGGTATGTACCATTGTCATCATAATTAACCATGGTCAATAAATGCCAGGTGTTATCCACAACGACATCGCCTGATACATTACCCCAATTGCCTGACTCAGCTCGCCAACCTTCAGCGTTCCAGGTTTTAATCTGAAATTGATCCTGTTTGTCAAGAATATGTTTATAGGCTTCTGAAGCACTATTTATCCAGACTGAGATGGTAAACTCATTACCCTGTGGGTTAAAGTCTAAATCCCCCCCTGTGTCAGCATAGATGTCGCCTCAACTGAAAATTATTTTGGGGCATTAAGGCAACGAAAATGGGATATCCTATCCAGTTAAAAGAAGCTGTGTTACAAAAGGTTCTGCAAGGA
>PIVQ01001188.1 GCA_003354055.1 Desulfobacteraceae bacterium
GGAGAGCTTTCAATGGTTGAGGCAATCAAAATTGACAGGCTGGATGTCGAGCTGAAAGAGGAGGTGCTGGATAAAATACCGGATGCGAATTTCGACCTGTGTCTGACCTGTGGTACATGTACGGGCGGATGTCCTGCTTCTGAGCAATTCGGTATGGATCCGAGAAAACTGATACGCATGCTGAACTTCGGCATGGATGAGGAAATCTTAAAGTCGGACTGGAAATGGGTCTGCTCCATGTGCGGACGCTGCCAACTGGCCTGTCCAATGAACATCAATATTCCCAAACTCATTTTTAATCTTCGTTCCAAAATTCCCAGAGAAAAACGTCCCAAGGGTATCCTGGGGTCCTGTGACCAGCATATCAGAACCGGCAGCGCCATGGGTGCTGCCAAGGAAGACTTTGAATTCACGGTTTTGGATGTGGCAGAGGAAATCCGCGAAGACCATGAGGGATTTGAGAATCTTGAGGTCACAGTGGACAGGGTCGGGGCTACCATGGTTCTGAATCAGAATTCCCGCGAACCTGTTACCGAACCCGAAGAGATGGGGCCTTTATGGAAGGTTCTCCATACGGTCGGTGCCGACTGGACTTATCCGTCAGTGATGTGGGCAGGTGAGAACTACTGCATGTTCATGGCTGACGATGAAGGATGGAAATACATTATTGAGGAGTTTACCCTCCATGTGGACAATACTTTGAAAAGTCCCGTGGTGGTCAACACCGAGTGAGGGCATTCTTATTTTGCGATCCTGGAAGGATTGCGTAAATTCAAGATACCCCATAAATTTGAACTTATTACCATTATTGAACTCTATGCCCAGTGGATCCGGGAAGGTAAACTTAAAGTGAATTCCGACTGGAACAAAGATATCGGTGCTAAATTCACGGTTCAGGATCCCTGCAATATAGGACGGAAGAGCGGGTCCAACAAGATTATAGATGATCTTCGTTTTGTGGTCAAAACCGTTGTGGGTGAAGAAAACTTTATCGATACGGTTCCCAACCGGATGAATAACTTCTGCTGCGGTGGCGGGGGCGGAGCCCTACAGGCCGGTTTTCCGGATCAGCGAAGGGCATACGGTAAAGTTAAATTCAATCAGATTATCGCCACAGGGGCCAGCTATGTGATTGCCCCCTGTCACAATTGCCACGGTCAGATCGAGGATATTGGTCATCTGTTCGGCGGCAATTATCATGTGGTTCATCTGTGGACCATACTATGTCTTGCCATGGGATGTCTGGCAGATACTGAACGTACCTATCTCGGGCCGGATCTGGCTGAGGTCGGACTATAAAAGGAGGGATGCAATGGCTAAAAACGGTAACGGGTCGGTAATGGTTGTTGGTGCCGGCATTGCTGGTATCCAGGCATCCCTGGATCTGGCAGATTCAGGATATCTGGTTTACCTGGTCGATAAAAATACTGCCATTGGCGGAACAATGGCGCAATTGGATAAAACCTTTCCCACCAATGACTGCTCAATGTGTATCATCTCTCCCAAGCTGGTTGAAGCCGGCCGTCATCTGAATATTGAGCTGCTCACCATGGCGGAAGTCGAGTCCGTGGACGGGGAAGAGGGGGATTTTACCGTTAAGGTAAGGGAAAACCCCAGATTCATAGATCCGGAAAAATGTACGGCATGCGGGGAGTGCTCCGATGCCTGTCCCGTGGAACTGCCCAGTCAGTTTGACGA
>PIVQ01000383.1 GCA_003354055.1 Desulfobacteraceae bacterium
TCTTTGCTGATCATTTCATAGTCTATTTTTTGATTTATCAATTTATAGACGCCTGTTCGTGCATTCCTTGACCAGTCGATCATGATATTTTTAGGTTGATTCCCTCCAAATCCTACTTTCTTCCCGGGAAACCATCCTAAGGCCATAGAGAGCAGGCCAAAAAATTGAGTGACCAGAAATGTTTTTACTCTATCCGTACCATTCCAGGAACGGTATCCCACATTCCCCCCGGCAATAACAATGGTCGCGACTATTTGAAGATTTTTATGGCAATTATAAAGGCATCCCAATTGTCCGCCCAGACTATGCCCTATCGTAACGATGCTTTTATCCGGATATCTGTTTTTTATAAATTCGATAACGGTATCGATATCCTTCAAGAGTTCAACGTAACCAAAATTACCTTCGGATATCAGCTGCTCTTTTTTGAGCAGCCCTTCTCCCCGAAAATTCATTAAAGCCACGCTTAAACCAGCCTGGGATATTCCCTGATAAAGCCGTTTATAAAGTTTTGTCGGGGCTCCCAGAGCGGGAAGGATCAAAACGATTATTTGGGACCCCGGAATATCCAAACCTTTTACGACTAAATGATCGGATAATGATTGCTGAAAATTTTCCATCTTAATTAAAGAATCCTTACCCACTTATGAATCAGGGTTTAGAGTGAAATTCGACTTAATTGGAACTAATCATTCCCTATCAAAAAATACAAGAACAAAGATCATACAGACTTGCCCATCTCCACAGATCAAAAAAACTAAAGACAGAGTCTAAACTTATACTCGAGTTCAATTTTAGACTTGACCTGGGGGCCGATCTGGCGTAGGAACGGGCCATGACAACACTTCGTGATATCCCCTTAAGGGAACGCAAACAGTCCAGGACCCGCCTGGCCATCTATGATGCCAGTCAGGCCCTGTTAAGAGACCGCTACCTGTCCGAAATAACGGTGGAGGAAATCTGCGAAATGGTGGAGATTTCCAGAGGGACCTTTTTCAAGTATTTTACCCGTAAAGTGGATCTGATCACCTATGCCATAAGGCTCTGGTCCGTTGAAATAGGGTGGGAGGTTAAGAGAATGGACCGAAAAGACTTAGGCCTTCCCTTTATATATGATCTCTTTCACCGGGCAGCCGAAAATATGAAAATCAACACCTACTTCTGGCGGGAAATGATGGCCCTGAAAATTTTTGAGCCGGAAACCATCAACAAACTGAACCAGAATGAGGTCTCCCTGGTTTCCCTGGCCGACCGTCTCATGCGGTATCCTGATAAACCAGGCATCGAAGATATCCCCGAAGGTACAATTGTTACCTATTTTAAAATGAACCTGAAGATCGCCGTTGAAAAAGAGGAATTACCGGGAAATCTGAATATTGATTCCACTCTCATCTCTCTGAACAGTATCCTCTACGGGGTGCCCATGATGATGGCCGGTTATACGGATTTCACCCCTTTGCCCGACGAGTATGACCGGCAACTCAATATTCTCTGGACAGGCCTTCGGTCGGTTCTGGCCCATCCCCCGGAAAAAAATCCCGACTTTTTCTTTCCCTTCTAAGAAATTTTCCCATTATTTAGTAGAGGTACCCTTCAGGTATATATCCATGTCTTAAAAATATTATACTCGAGTATAATATTTTACTTGACACAATTTTTATTCCCGAGTACCTTTTTGCCAATAAAAAATTTACGTTTTGCAAAGATGCGAACTGTTTTATCCCCAAGCACTAAATAATGGCTGACCGAAAACCCGTGCTTGGATGAAAACTTGCCCATATGCAAGGCGCAAGAAAGTCTAAAACCGGAGTGTACTCATGTACATGAGGATTTTAGACTTTTGCAGCAACGCGGCAGATGGGTGAGTTTTCGTTCAAGCACTAAGTAAGGAGTTCAATGATGGAACAAAGTTTTATGCCCTATCTCGGCAGTTTTCTATGGATGTCTCTGCTACTGCTCATCGGTACCTGGCTGCGCGCAAAGGTGGCCCTCTTTCAACGATTTCTATTCCCCTCTGCAATTATCGCAGGGCTCCTGGGCTTTATCCTCATGAGTTTAGGCTGGGTAGGCATGCCCATTGCCGGCAAGTGGGAAAGTATTCCCCACGAAACCTTTACCATGATCACCACCCATCTGTTTGCCTTCGGATTTGTGGGTATCGGCCTCATGAGCGGTGACAGCGGCCAGAAGGGCAAGGGCAAATCCATATTAAAAGGTGCCCTGTGGATGACATTTTTATTCCTGGGCATGCTCTATCTCCAGTCTGTCATCGGTGTGGGCGTGATGCTGGGATGGGAAGCCGTCACCGGTCAGGGGCTGACGTCTGCCGTGGGCTTCCTGGCAGGACACGGCTTTACCCAAGGGCCGGGACAGGCCCTGGCCATTGCCGGCGGATGGGAAAAAATGGGGCTCGAGGACTGCGTATCCATGGGGCTTGCCTTTTCCGCAGTAGGATTTTTTGTGGCAGCTCTCGTGGGGGTGCCCATTGCCAACTGGGGCATCAGAAAAGGCTATACCACCCACCGGACCCAGAGTCTTTCCCCGGAGTTTCTTACCGGCCTTGAGCCCAAAGGGTCAAGGCCCCCGGGTCTTTTCAACATCACCAATACCTCCAATGTGGATTCCCTTTCCTTTCACCTGGCCATCATGGGCCTTGTGTACGGCATGGGCTTCGCTCTTTCCTATGTACTGCGCTATTATATCTTTCCCAAGGCCATGTGGGGAGCGACATTCGGCTTTATTTTCGCCTGGGGCCTGATCATGGCCGTCCTGTTCAGAAAGGTGCTCAACATCAGCGGTGGCAAGGATATGATCGATGAAAACACATTACGCCGCCTTACCGGAACCACGGTGGATTTCATGGTCATATCCGTAATGATGGCGGTTCAGGTCGGGACTTTGCAGAAATACATGATCCCTTTTTTGATCATCACCCTGGTGCTCTCAATCATCACTCCTCTCATCATCATCTATCTTGGCCGACGGGTGGGAGAAATCGGATTTGAGAGAAGCCTGGTCATGCTGGGATACTGCACCGGCACCGGTGCCAGCGGCCTGCTCCTTCTGCGCATCGTAGACCCTGAATTCAGAACCACGGCAGCCGTTGAAACAGGGATAATGAATCTATTTGCCCTGCTCTCTCTGCCCCTGCTCTTTCTGATCTTTCTCATGCCCAAATACGGGCTTGGATTTTTATTCAAAGCGGAGTTGCTCATGGGGGCCGCCATGTTCCTCATTATATTTGTACTCCATAAAATAAAATATTTTGGTTCCAAACAATATTAAACTATCAGGAAACTCATTATGAAGAAAAAAATCTATATCAATGCAGATGTGGTCACCATGGACAATGCAGAATCATCTGCAAGGGGATTCGGAATACTGGGAGACCGGTTTGCCGTTACCGGAAGCGTCGAAGAAGTCAAACACTGGGGCGGCCCTGATGCCGAGTGCACCGACCTTAAGGGAAAGACCGTTCTGCCAGGGTTCATAGAGACCCACAATCACCTCTCATATTTTTCCCTGCGCATGGACCATGCCGACTGTTCCACCCCGCCCAATACAAAAATAGATCAGGTCCTTATAAAACTTGAAACCATTGCAAAGTCCACCCCTGAAGAGGGCTGGGTCTTCGGCTGGGGATTTGACGACACCCTCATCGACGACAACCGCCACCTGAACCGGGACGAACTGGATGCCATTGCAAAAGATCAGTATCTTGTGGTCACCCATACCAGCGGCCACCTGGGCTATGTCAATTCCAGACTCCTGGAAAAGATGGGAATTGACGACGACACCCCTGATCCTGAAGGGGGTCAGATACACAGAGATGCCTCAGGCAGGGCCACCGGCCTGCTCAAGGAGATGGCCCTTTTCCCCATCATGGGCCTGGTTCCAAAACCCGAAACCCGGAAAATAAAGGATCTTCTGACCCGGGGTGTTGCCATTGCCAACGAAAACGGGGTAACCGGAATCCACGATGCTGCCATCGGCATGGAAGGCAGCGGTGCTGAAGTGGTCCGGGCCTACCAGGAGCTTGCCCGGGAAGGTAAACTCAACCTGCGGGCCTATCTCACCCTGATGAACGATCTCTTCGACCACTACCACAATCTCGGCCTTGGCACGGGATTCGGCAGCGACACCGTAAAGATCGGTTCGGTCAAGCTGTTCCAGGACGGCTCCATCCAGGGCCATACCGGATGGCTGTCCAAGCCCTACCACGACCGTAAGGATACAGGGCATGTCAGCCAGCCCATCATGGCCCAGGAAGCCCTGGACGCTCTGGTGGAAAAATACCACGGGGCCGGCCTCCAGGTTGCCATCCACGGAAACGGGGATGCCGCCATAGAATCCATTATCCAGGCCTTTGAAAAAGCCCAGACCAACTACCCGAGAAAAGATCCCCGCCACCTGCTCATCCACTGCCAGACCGTGAGGGAGGACCAGATCCCCAGAATGAAGGCATGCGGCCTGATGCCCTCTTATTTTGTCCAGCACATCCATTACTGGGGAGACCGGCACCACGATATTTTCCTGGGACCTGAGCGGGCCGCCAGGATAAGCCCCCTGGCCTCTTCTCTGGACCAGGGTCTGATCTTCACCCTGCACTCGGATCTGCCAGTCACCCCCATGGAGCCACTTCACTCCATCCATACGGCCGTAAACCGTACCACCCGCGAGGGCAGAACCCTTGGACCGGACCAGCGGATCTCCCCTGTGGATGCCCTGAAAACCTATACCACCTGGGCAGCCATGGCAGCCTTTGAAGAGGAAACCAAAGGATCCATTGAGCCCGGTAAACTTGCCGACTGGATTGTGGTTTCGGACAACCCCTTAAGTGTTCCCGCGGAAAAAATCAAAGAGATAAAAATTCTGGAAACCGTCGTGGGCGGAAAAAGCGTCTATAATCGATAAGGAGACAAAACCATGACAGCCCCGGTAACAACATTTACCCCGGTAACAATATTTTCTGCAAAAAATATCATCACCATGAACCCTGAACAGCCGAGGGCACGTGCCGTGGCCGTAAAGGACGGCCGCATCCTTGGCACCGGGGATCTGCCTGAGCTTGAATACTGGCTCAAAAAATCCGCCTTTCCGAATTACGACATCGATACCCGGTTTGAAGACAAGGTGCTCATGCCGGGACTCGTGGATGCCCACACCCATGTGGAAATCCAGGCTCTGATTTACAGCGGACATTTTGTGGCCCAGATCCCCTGGCCCGATCCCAGGGGCGGATTTTTCCCGGTCTATTCTACAAAGGCTGCGGTACTGGACCGGTTAAAGGTACTGGACCGGGAACTGCCGGAAGGTCAGCCCTTATATGCCGTAGCCTATGATGAAAACAAGGCCGGTCATTTAAGTCTGGCCGACCTTGACCAGGTCTCATCCACCCGCTCCATCCTGGTCTCCAATCTGGTATTCCACAGGTTCTGGGGCAATTCAGTTCTGCTTGAGAAATCAGGCATCGGACCGTCCCACCTGCCACCGGGGGTCATGACGGATGAGGCAGGAAAACCCAACGGGACCATCATCGAGTCTGCCGGCCTCATGGCCGTTATGCCCGGCATACCCGGTTTTTTTGATGATATCCAGGGAAAAATACGGAACATCATGCCCCTGTTCACGGCAGCCGGCAACACCACGGTCTGTGATGCCGCCCTGGGTGCCATGGGTCTGGATCTTTCCCTTGGCATCCTGTCTCCCTTTTTTGAGCAAGCGGATGTCAAACTGCGCATGGTGGGCCTTCCCTGGGCCATGGTCCCCATAAGCCAGGGCCTGTCCGCCAAAGACTTTATCCCTGAGATAGAAAAGGCCGCAGCTCTTTCCACGGACAAATTCCGCATCGGTGCCGTCAAACTTTACACAGACGGCTCCCTGATCTCCAGGACCGCGCCGGTGAGCTGGCCCGGCTATTGGGACGGCGCACCACCGGCCAAGATGTCCTGCAACCCCGCGACCATCCGGCAATGGATCATCGACCTGCATAGAGCAGGGATTCCCACGGTCACCCACACCAACACGGATCTTGGGTGTCAAATCGTTCTGGATGCAGTGGAAGAGGCCCAGAGCCAGTGTTTCAGACCCGACATCCGCCACCGCATGGACCATTGCTATACCATTACAACAGCCCAGCTGAAAAAGGCCCGGGCCCTTGGCGTGACCATCCAGTTTTTTACGCCCCAGCTTTATTATTACGGAGACTCCCATCTTAAGGCCTTGGGCCCGGACCGGGCCCGGCACCTGACCCCTGTGGGCACAGCCCACCGCCTGGGCGTCTCCTGGGGATTCCACAACGACCCGCCCGGCACCCCCCAGCAACCCTGGACCGGGGTCCATTCCGTGGTCAACCGCACAACCCTGGAAACCTCTACCCTGCTGGGACAGGAACACCGGGTATCCGTTGAAGAGGCACTGAAGGCCCTGACTATTGAGGCTGCTTTCCAGATGCACCTGGACCATGAGATCGGCTCTGTTGAATTCGGGAAAAAAGCAGATTTCTGCGTTCTGGAAGAAGATCCTCTGGGGATGGATCCCCTGAAAATCAAGGACATGCCGGTCTGGGGAACCGTTTTCGGTGGGGAGCCTAATAAGGCGGATTAACCCATGCCTTGTGTTCAATGTTGAAATTAATGATGAAGCATATTTAAATTTTCTGGAATATCTTTTGATTACAATATCTGTTATTTTGGCTAAGGGTTTATCAGTCAAATTAAGGATTTTGTAATGCCGAAAAAACCAACCTACGAAGAATTAGAAAAACGAATCATAGCGTTAGAGAAAGATGCGATCCTATTGAAGCAAACCGAGAAGGCGCTGAAAGACAGAGAGGAATTTCTTGAAACGGTAATTAACAATATCCCCCACCAGATTTTTTGGAAAG
>PIVQ01000384.1 GCA_003354055.1 Desulfobacteraceae bacterium
CATGGCCAATAACAGATTAAACGGACTGTCATAACCAAAGTTCCGGACCGGAATTGCCTGGTTCATGGTAAACGGTGTGCCCTCGATCCGGATTTTATTACCAGTATACTCAATGTTTCCTTCGTTCAAAACCGGGATGGAAAACCGTGTGGGGATCAATTCTTCCATGGCTGTCATTTCTTTAACCATCTCAGGCGGCTGGATCGGATGGGATGACATTCCTTCAGGTCCGTTAAAATTGATGAAGACAGGGTGGGGTTCCGGAGTATGGCCGGCATGGATTGCATCAAATGATATGGTATCAAGATTTATGCAGGCCATCAGAAAACCTTTGAAGACACCTCTGTAAAAATAGGGTGTTTCTACAATAACCGAGAGCGTTTGATGTTTAAACGTCGTCCGGAAACGGCCCTCCGGTTCCGTAAAACTGCCTGTAAAGTTGAAAGGGTGATCTCTACCTGAAAAAATCAGTTTTTCCCCGTTAATATTATATAGGGCAATGCACCTGAATACGTTTTTTCCATCCTGTTGCCGGTTCTGTATTAACATATCGAACCGGTTTTTGATTTGTACCAAAACGCCTTTTAATTCACTTTCACTGGAGAGCCCGATGGCATTTTTCGCAAAGTAGGTTGTAAGTTCCCAGGCCTGGGACAAAGAGATCAAATCCTGTTTCCGTTCTGCAAAATAGTACTTGGCAGAGGAGGCATGCTTTTCAAGGTCATAGTTCATGTGCATCAGGGATGCCTCCTGAAGTTTGGTCTGGGCTCTGTAATTGATCACCATCAAGCTTGTTAGAAAGCCTATCAATATCGCTCCGCTGACGCATGGTATCCAGTTCTCGGCTGCAAATTTTCTTAAGCTTTCCATGGGTGCTGCCCTTTTCTTTAGTTGTTGTCCTCAGTTGCCGGTTCGGAGACTTCTTTACGCATCCTTCGCCATTCCAGTGCATTTTTAATGGTGGCATTCAACTCTTTATTTCTCCAGGGGACTGCCACAAGTTTGTGGATACCGCCCTGATTGATGATGGTCATGGCTTTCCCCGGGGATGTATGATTGCAGAGCATCATGCGGATCACCTTTGGATGTTTTCTTTGGAGGGTATTTAAAAATTGTATGCCGGTTATACCAGGTAATTGTTCATCGCAACAAATAATGTCTACCGAAGTTCTTTCAAGGAGGGTAAGGGCCTGCACCGGATCTGATGCTGTCAGGATCTGATATGGAGAATGGCCAAGTGCCGAATTAAGGTCGGATAAAGTCTGATCAACCCCTGACAGGATTAGAATAACCGCCCGGTTGTCTTCCGGATGGCCCTCTTCTAGGGTTTGTTCCCGATCCAGAATTCGGACAAATACACCCACCAGGTCCGGATCAAACTGGGTGCCTCTGCCTTCCAAAAGAAGTTGCCTGGCCTGTTCTCTATCCATGCCCCTCCGGTAGGGACGATCTGACGTCATGGCATCAAAGGTATCTGCAATGGCGATGATTCTGGAACAAAGATGGATCTGTTCACCGGCCAATCCGTCAGGGTATCCCTGGCCGTCCCATCTTTCATGATGCTGACGGATGAAGATGCTGGCTGTTTTTAAGTGCCTGACGGCATGGGTGAGTTCAAATCCCTGGATGGTGTGATGTTCCATGATTTTGCGCTGGGTGGTTGTCAGGCCGCCTCGGTTGAGCAAAATATCTTCTGCCACGCCGATTTTACCACAATCATGGAGCAATGCTCCATAAATCAGGTGGGACCGTAAATCCGCCTGCAATCCAATAGCCTTGGCCATTTGGAGTGAATAGGAGCGAACCCTGGAACAATGACCCTTTGTATATTGGTCTTTAAGTTCAATAGCTTCGGCCAGGGCCATGACGGTTTCGAAATTTGACCGGTCCAGCTGCCTTCTTATTTTCTTTTGTTCTGCACCTGATTCCACTTGCAGGTCAAGGCCTTTTTTAATATCGGAGATCAATTCGGTTTCATCAAATGGTTTTGTGAAAAACCGGTAGATCTCTCCTTGGTTGATGGCTTTTTGAATCATATTTTTTTCGGAAAAGGCAGTCAGCAGAACCCGGAGGACGTCAGGATATTTTCTTTTGATATGGAGCATTAACTCAAGGCCTGTCATATCAGGCATTCGGTGATCTGATACTATCAAGGGGAAACGGCGTGTTTTGAGAATTTCAAGGGCCTGTGCGCCACTTGTGGCTGTGACGGATTCAAGACCGTTCAATTTAAGAAGGCGGGTCAGGCTTTCCAGAATCAGAGGGTCATCATCCACAAGCAGGATGGTATTTTTTTTTGATTGCATTTGTTTCCTCTTTAGGCCGGTGGTGTGCTTCACTTTGGTTTTAGTCGGTTCTGTGCACCGGCAGGAGGATGGTGAAGCAAGTGCCTTCTCCAACAGTGCTGTCTGCATTAATTTGTCCCTTATGGGCCGTGATGATTTCGTAGGCGACGCTCAATCCCAGCCCGGTTCCCGTTCCAACAGGCTTGGTGGTGAAAAAGGGATCAAAGAGTCTGGACAGGTGCTCCTCCGGAATGCCCCGGCCTGTATCTGTAATTTTTATCTGGACGAACTGATCTGTTTTCCTACGGCCGTTGCTGACCACGGCAGTGGCGATACCAATGGTACCCTTGGCTTCAATGGCATGTCCTGCATTGATCAGCAGGTTAAGCAACACCTGGCTGATTTTCTGTGGAAAACATTTTATTTGGGGCAATGTATCAAGGTCTTTCGTGATGGTTGCCGATTGTTTCAGCTCATTTTCGACAAGTTTCAATGTGGCGTTGATGGTTTCGTTGATGTCAACAAGGGTATAGTCAGATTCATCCTTCCGGGAAAAAGTTTTCAGGTCCTGAACTATGTTTTTGATCCGTTCTATACCTCTGATGGTTTCATTGGCCAGGTTCTCCAGATCTTCCATTATAAATTCGGTTTTGTGTTTTTCTTTAAACCCGTCAATTTTTTCGACAATTGTTTCCATCTCATCTGGGCCTATCCCTGCCATGGTTTCATAAAGCTGATTTAGATGGAAAATTTTTTTCAGGTATTTTTTCAGGGCTGATAAATTTGCATTGATAAAGGTAATGGGATTGTTTATTTCATGGGCCACACCTGCGGCGAGCAAACCTATCGTCGCCATCTTTTCCGACTGAACGATCATTGCGGCCTGTTGTTTCACTTTTTCCTCAAGGTTTTCATTGGCACGTTTGAGATCCTTTTTCAGTGTTTCTCTTTTTTTTTCAAGATTCCATTCGTTGGAGAGCGCCCTTGCAAATTGAAGAATCTCTTCATGGTTAAAGGGCTTTCGAAGATAAAATAGATCTTCCCGTTTGGTTACATTAATGATGTCTTCGGGGGTATACTCACTGTAAGCGGTTACAATGAGAATTTTGATGTCCGGGTCAAGCTGCCATATTCTTCTGGAGGTTTCGGCACCGTCAATTCCAGGCATTTTCATATCGATAAAGGCAACCGCAAAAGGCTTGCCGCAGTCCAGGGCCTTTTGAACCGCTTCCACTCCTTTAGACCCATTTTCCGCAAGGGTGACTTCATAGTCTTTACTCTGCTTTTTCTCTACACCTGCGGTATCATCCGGTTCAGAATCAAATAAGGCCATTCCCTTGAGCAGGGTACTGGTGCTGTGTGACGGCTGGGCAGGTGTAAATATATCCTGGTAAGTCTGCCGTATACCTTCGTCGTCATCGATTACCAGGATTCTTCTATTTTCGCTCATCCATTTTCCTTTCGATGCCACCTCTAAGGTCTGTTTTATCGCTTCTTTTTTGTTTTCGGAAAATAGTTTTTTTGCAAAATAGCTCATTCATTAATTAATTCACTGCAGATACACAGAAGCCGGATCCCAGCCAGCAGGTATCGTCCAGTTTTATTACATACCCTAATTTTTTTTCAATAGTTTTCTTTTTTGCGCTCGGCCAATAATACTCAGCCCAGCCGTCACCGTTCTGGGCTGCCTTGATCAATTCCTGGATCAGTTGCTTGCCGTTTTTATTCGAGAGGTTGAATAAATTCTCCCCGACTAAACTAGGAGAGTCTCCATGGGCCAAAACGATACCGTTGAAATCAAAGGCGAAAAAATAAAGGTCACCCTGTAGAAAAGGGCCAGCCGGGTTCATCGCTTCTCTGAGCAGGGCTTCTTTTCCGTGTTTACGTGCGTAGGTAAGGCCTTCTCTTACAAATTCAACCACATCTCTTTCAGTGGGTTGATCCTGAGCAACGACCGGCCCTGCAATTCCCAGTACCAATAAAAAACCAATGAAAATTATAATACCGTATTTTAACATGATCGATGCTCCTTTGCAGTTCTCGCAATTGTTTGAGGTATCCTTAATTCTCGTTAACGTAATATCCTAACGAGGGTTTTGCAGGAGTCCCATCAAGGCGTTCAATCGCTTTTTATTATTCAGTATCAATGATGCCGTTTGATTCTCAGCAAAGTTAAAATGCAAAGGCCATACCAGATATTCTGGTTGCATAAAAAAGAGGCACCCGGAAGATAAAATCAACCTAATCAGGCCGCAGATAAACTTAGGATTTTGAGGATCAATATTTGCGCAAATCTGCGTACCATATAAAGATGTATTAATTTTCCGCATACTTTACCTGTTTTTTCAAAAAATAGTAAAAGACCGTCAACTCAATATAATTTTATGAGACGTTGTTGAATTTTTAGTCAATGCGCGGCAACATAATTGGCTATTTTAAAATTTGTTAAAATTCATGGGCAACTAATTTGGGTGTTGGGTAGCTGCAAATTAAAGCCAGGCGTAAGGCGTGGCGTCAAAAGTAAATCTTCCGGTACAAAATTAACCATCCCAAGTGAATGGGCGTGGACGGGAATGCCACGCCAACTACCTGGGTGGTTTAAATTTGAGACCTGGCCTAAAATCATTGAGCAAACTTTTGATCAGTATCCATTATATGAGTTACCAGCCAGTTTTTGATAAAAGTTGTGATTTCAATGGACAATACCACGTCTCCGGACTCATAACGATTTTTAATACCACGTATTTTTTCAACAAATTCAGCATGCTCTTTTTTATGAGAATCAATATCGGGATAATTGGTATCCATCATATATTTTTCCTCTGTATCAAAATGATAAATGGTATATTCAGTTAACCCATTGAGCAGATCTTCTAAAATATTATTTTCAGCTTTTTCAGATTTTTTGCTAATTTGGGAGTAAAACTCATTAACCATACTAATTAATTTTTTATGCTGATCATCAATGTTTTTTATATTAACAGAGAATTTGTCAGCCCAGCGTAATAGTGCCATACTTTTCCTTTTATAATTATTGATTGTTTTTTTAGAAAGCACGTTTGATGCCATTATGATGGCGGGGGCGGTAACATACTGAAAGCATGCCGTTTTTATTGCGGGGGCTTAAAAAAACTTGCCTGTAAAGGGGTATAACTTTTTGGGTCTTTGAAAAAAAGAATTTCACTTAACTATTTGTTATCACTTCAAAAGCCATCGCTTTTTTGTGTGTTATAACTTTCTTAAGGTTATGGGGGATGTTTTTCGTTTCAAAAATATTTGGGTGCGCTAAGTGCTCCCTTAACTGTTCTCGCAGCTCTCGCTTTCCCGATAGAATCTCATATTGAGAATTGTTGTATATGGAATACCGGTGAAAATGGTGTGCAGTCTTGCTGAATGCAAATTAAATCCACCTTGCACAAATCATTGAGCATACTTTTGATCAGTACCCATTATATGATCGACCAGCCAGTTTTTGACAAAATTTGTAATTTCAAGGGACATTACCATTTTACCGGATTCATAACGATTTTTAACATCAAGTATTTTTTCAACAAATTCAGCGTGCTCTTTTTTATGAGAATCAATATCGGAGTAATTGATATCCATCATATATTTTTCCTCGGTTTCAAAATGATAAACAGTATAGTCAGCTAATCCATTGAGCAGTTTTTGTAGCTTATCGGTATGCGCATTGTTATTAACATGGGAATAAAAATCATTAACCATATTAACTAATTTTTTATGCTGCTCATCAATTTTTTTTACATGAACAAAGAATTTATCATCCCAGTGTAATAGTGTCATACTATCCTCCTTATCATGATTATGTATTACCTTTTTTAAGAGCAATTTGGGTGCCATGACGATGGTTTGGTGTCTAAAATATTGATTTTATAGCGAAAGTGTGATGGCGGAGGCGAGAGCCTGCTAATGTTTTGGTTATCAAAATGATAGTTTTGTTGAGGGATGTGATCATTTTGATACTCGATGATATTGGGTAGGAACTTCTAAAGTATGAAAAATTATTACAAGAAGTCAGGGCTATAGATTTAAAATTAAGAATAAAAGGGGGTGGGGTGAATAGTACGGCACCCCGCCCCCTTTTTAGATACCCGGTGCATCACCGGGCCGAACGGCTATCGTAGCTTTCTTATCTTATTTCCCCGCCCGTTCTTTTTCTTCCTGAATCTGCGCTTCACACTCTTCCACGATGGATCGCATCTTGGATCTGACATCGTCGGAAAGAGGCGTTGGCTTGTGGGTCTTTAAAATATCACGGGCCTTGTCCATGGCTTTTTCATGCATGGTCTGACCTCCGGCCTTTTCCCATTTATCCCGAACCCTGCGGTCTATAAGATTGGGCTGTGACATCTGTTTCATATGTTCAAACGTGTGCTTTTCAGTGATAAACTGGCCTTGGGATCCTACCTTTCCAATTATGTCTACTGCAAGGGTATCCTCGTTTACGGGAATACCGTTGACAACATGTTTGATCATCTGTGCGAACTCATTATCCATGACGAGCTGACCGTAGTCAAAAGTAACCCCTGATTCCAACATTCCAAGTCCGTAGATCAGGTTGGCACCTGCCAACGCTGT
>PIVQ01001189.1 GCA_003354055.1 Desulfobacteraceae bacterium
TCCGGTGCGGCAGTCTCTCCCTCTCCCCTGATGCTGATATCTTCGTTCTGGCAGAAACAACAGCCAAGGCTGCAATGGCTGAAAAAGATGGTACCGGATCCCCGGTTACCGGACAGGGGTGGTTCCTCCCCAAAGTGGGGCATATAGCCGTAGACCACTGCCTGGTCCGGGGTCTGACAATAGCCTTCTTCGTTCCGGGTTCTGTCCACCCGGCAGTTTCTTGGGCAAAGCGTGCAGGATGACAATCTTTGTACAGCCAGAGGGATTTGGTCTGCAAGTTTTCTTTTTTTCAGCTGTATTTGTTTCCGGGTCAGCATAACGGGCCTCTTTCAGTATTATAATTATCTTAAGCTTCTGATAATAAAATACAAATTTTCCTTTATTTTTCCAATAATTTTTATATAATAACAGCAAATCTTTGATCTTTTTCAATTTCGTTTTAATTCCATAGAATCGTAATAGGAGAACTCATGATCCCTCAATCCTTATCCAGATTCATTCCAAAACACCGCCAATTCGTTTTGAATAAGTTTATCCAGACCTTGAAACAGGAGATGATTCCTCTGGAGATCGTTGATCCCGGTGGCCGGATCTGGGCCACAACATCAGACGGTATCCGTCATCGCCTCATGATCAGGGACCAGCGGTTCTTCAACGCCTTGATCTCCCCCAATGCCTTTTCACTGGGTGAGGCCTATATCAAAGGGTACTTTGATGTGTCCGGCAATATCAGGGATCTGTATGAGATGCTCTGTCAAAAACTTCTGAGTACGGAGCAGCCAAGGCGGATATCCGCCTTCTTTTCTAGCCTTTCCGCCAATCTGTTAAACGCCCCGTTCATCCGCACCCGGGACAGGGAAAAAAAGAATATTGAATATCACTATGATGTACCAGGTGAGTTTTACCGGCTGTTTTTGGGTGAAACAATGGGTTATACCTGCGGATATTATGCCACACCTAAGGCAACCATGGCCGATGCCCAGAATGAAAAAATGGATATCATCTGCCGTAAACTAAGATTGAAGCCGGATGACCATCTTCTGGATATCGGATGCGGCTGGGGGAATTTTGCAGTGTACGCAGCCAAACATTACAAGGTACATGTCACCGGGATCACATTAAGCAGCGAGCAAAAAGCCTATGCAGATAAATGGGTTAAACGAGAGCAGCTGGACTCCCGGGTGAACATAAAAATTCTCAATTACCGGGATCTTAGCGGGCACTCCTTTGATAAGATCTCCTGTGTGGGGATGTCCGAGCATGTGGGCAGGAATAATATGGAGCATTTTTATAAGATCGTTTACAACAGTCTTGCGCCTGACGGACTTTTCCTTCAACATACCATTACCACAAATGTCCCTCGTAAAAAAGGGTACAGCAACCGGTTTCTGGACACCTATATGTTTCCGGGCGGAGAACTCATGTTTCAGCAGGACCTGATCGACCAGGCCTGCCATACCGGATTTGAACTCCTGAACGCGGAAAATTTTCGACCCCATTACGTTAAAACTCTGGCCGACTGGATCGCCCGAATGGAAGCCAACCGGGAAAAACTTTTAGCAATCGTACCGGAAAATGTGTACCGTATTTATCATGTTTTTTTCATAGGCTCCCTGATCTCTTTTAGGGAAAAAGAAATCGCCCTGTTTCAGAATTTGTTCCATAAATCCGGCCCGGACACCCGGGAAACCAAATA
>PIVQ01000385.1 GCA_003354055.1 Desulfobacteraceae bacterium
TTGCCCTTGTGAGTTTGTGTGACGATGAAATATACAAGAGAAAGATCAAGGCCGGTTCCTTTTCCTGGCTCCCTTGCGCTGAACAGAGGATCAAAGGCCTGGTTTCTGATATTTTCCTCCATACCGGTTCCATTGTCCGTTATGGTAATGACAGCGTATCCGTCTTCTCTTCGTACCGTCCATGAGAGGGTTGCCATAGGTTTAATGGCCCCATTCTCTTCCATGGCCTGAATGGCATTCTTAAAAATACTGAAAAAAGCCATGGAGAGTTTTCTTTTGTCGCACAGAACCATTGCAGCGTCTTTAGAAACATCATTGGTGATATCCATGCTTTCAAGTCCTGCAATAGATTTAATCGCCTTATCGTCCATGGCGGACGATAAGGAATTCTCCAGCAATTGATGGATATTTTCCTCAATGAATGCAGAGGTTTCTCCAGCCATGAATTCAAGGATTTTTTTGATCACCCTGGCAGCCTGGATCCCGGATTCATGTATACTGTCCAGCTGACGGACAATCTCCCGGTCATCTGCATAGCTCCTTATGGCATCCATTGTTGTCCCGGCTTTTTGGGCTGCTTTTTCATTGGCAGATATATCTCTGGTAATTCTGTTTTTAATCACCTCTGCATTCTGTATCATCCCGGCAAGGGGATCATTTATTTCATGGGCCAGCCCCAGGGCAAGACTTCCCATGGATACCATTTTTTCAACCTTTGCAGATTCCTGCTTTTGTTTTTGGGTCTGAATCATGTTTAACCGGTTGCAAACTTTGGCCTGGACCAGCTTTGGCGAAAACGGTTTGACGATATAGTCCATGCCGCCAAGTTCAAACCCTTTGACTTCATCCTCATCCTGATCAAGCGAGGTCACGAAAATAACATTGATATCTTTTGTGGCCCTGTTCTTTTTAAGACGGGCGTATACTTCATAGCCATCCATATCAGGCATGATGATATCCAACAGGATAAGATCAGTTTTTGGATTATCCGCCAGAAATTCAAATGCTTGCTTACCCGATTCAACCGTATGGCATTCACCGAGATTCTGGATAAGCTTCAGCATCTTCTTACGGCTTACCACTTCATCATCTACAATCAAAATATTCATTATATTGGCTTCCAAAAGGGGAATAGTTCATCTTCTATATCCTTTAAATACAAGAAAATTCCTTCCAAGTAAAGATATTGACACAAAAGCATCACGGGGGCCTCTTGCAGTTTTATCAATTTTTAATTATATTTCAGTAGAATTCAGAGCTTATTTCTTCATTGAGGCTGTTAAGGCTTTGAGCACACCGCAGATATCTTAGGAAAAAAATGAATAGAGAAAACCGCTCGGATGATTCAAGCCAGACCATTGAAACTTTACGTGCGAAAGTACGGCATCTTGAACATACCCAGAAGATTAATGAAACCTTACTGGAAATTTCAAATGCTGTAGATACCACACCGAATCTTAAAGATCTGTATATCTCCATTCATAGGTCATTGAACCGGTTAATCGATGTTCCCAACATTTACATCTCGATTTATGATCGGGAAAAAGGTTTATTACACTTCCCATACTTCATTGATGAGGTTGATGGGAATCAAACAAGTTCGGTCAGCATTTTCATTGAAGACTCCCTGACAGGTGAAGTGATTTTAAACACCAATCCTCTATTTTTAGATCGATCCGCCTTGCTTGAAAGACAAAAAAACAACAAAATAGTCGGGTCAATTCCTGAAGTTTACATTGGTGTTCCATTAATAGCAGATGGTGTGGCTTTTGGTGTTCTGGCCATTCAGGATTATGATAATCCAGACGCCTACTCCCAAAAAGATCTGGGTATGATGGTTTATGTATCCCGTCAAATCGCCATCGCCATTGAAAGAAAACGAATTAATGATGCACTGAAGGAAAATGAAGAACGATACAGAATGCTGTCGGAAAAATCCCATGATATTATCATGCGCTTTGATAAATCATGTCGACATTTGTACGTGAATCCTGCCATTCGCCAATTAGGTCTATCACCTGAGCAAATGATTGGAAAAACCCACAAAGAACTCGATTTGCCTGAAGACCTGGTAAAAACCTGGGGTGATACTATTTTAGAAGTATTTGAAACCCGCAAGGTAAAACGAATTGAGTTCAAGCTGCCCCAGGGTGTATGGATTGACTGGTTATTATGCCCGGAGTTTTCAGGGGAGACCCAAGTCAATTCGGTCCTTACCTTTGCAAGGGATATTACGGAAAGAAAGCAGATGGAATTTTACAACAGCTGCTATGACCAGATTAATAAAATTATTATTAATGCGGCTGATGTAGAGCAGATGCTGAATGGCATATTGGATAAAATGCTGGATATTTTTAAGTGCGACAGGTCATGGATTTTTTTTCCATGTGATCCGGATGCTGAATATTATGAAGTGACTTTTTTAAAGAGCCGTCCAAAGTGGTATATGGCCCCGGGTGCCCGGTTTGACATCACAAAGGAAACCAGCAAATCCCTTAAAGAAATTGCCGGTTCCGATGCCCCCCTGATTTTTGATTCGACGACAAACATGAAAATCAAAAAAGAGGCGAGAGATGAGAGACAGGTAAAGAGTCAAATGATTATGGCTGTCTTCCCGAAAACCGGACAAGCCTGGGGAGTAGGCCTGCACCAGTGCTCATATGACAGGGTGTGGACAAATGAGGACAGCCTGTTATTTAAAGGAATATGCCGGCGGATTACAGATGGATTGAGCAGCATGCTGCTTTTCAAACAACTTGCCCGGACAAAAAACTACATTGATAATGTGGTGGATTCCATGCCGTCTATACTGATCGGTGTTGATTTCAACGGTAACATCCTGCAGTGGAATTCAAAGGCTGTACAGGCAACCGGAATAAAAACCAAATCGGCTTTGGGCAAATTCTTTGTTGAATTGTTCCCACATCTTGATCAGTTTCAAAAAATAATCAAAGAGGCAATTGTTGAACAGAAAGTTGTTGAGAAACTTAAAGTTCCCCATCTGATAAAGGGGGAAACCCGATATGAAAATATAACCGTTTATCCATTAAAAGATACAGATATAAAAGGGGCTGTAATCCGAATGGATGATGTATCTGAGCAAATGCAGATTGAGGAGATGATGATTCAATCTGAAAAGATGCTCTCTGTAGGCGGGCTTGCAGCAGGCATGGCCCATGAGATCAATAACCCTTTGGCCGGTATGATACAAAACGCCCAGGTTCTTTTGAACCGTCTTACGGCAGATATCCCGGCAAATACCAAAGTGGCGAATAAAGTTGGCACAACAATGAATGTTATAAAAGCCTATATGGTGGAAAGAAAAATCCTGCAGCAGGTGGTGCATATTAATGATGCAGGGAAGCGTGCTGCTGAAATTGTCCAGAATATGCTTTCATTTTCCCAAAAAGCAGAAGGGACTAAAAAATATGAAAATTTAAAGTTGCTGCTGAACAATACGATTGAACTTGCGCAAAATGATTATGGCCTGAAAAAACAATTTGATTTTAAAAAAATCAAGATCCATCAATCATGTGAAGAGGGTTTTCCAATGGTGCCGTGTGAATCCAGCAAAATTCAACAGGTGTTTTTAAATATTCTTAAAAACGGTACCGAAGCCATGGCTGAATATAATATATCAAAACACCGGGAGTCTGAGTTTCAGATTAGATATTTTGTGGACAGTCCTTTTGCTGTGATCCAAATAGAAGATAACGGACCCGGCATGAGTCAGAAGACCAGAAAACGGATTTTCGAGCCTTTTTTCACAACAAAACCGCCGGATATCGGTACAGGATTGGGACTGTCGGTTTCCTTTTTTATTATTGTGGAAGATCATAAAGGAGAGCTCAGTGTGGAGTCAAGCCCGGATCAGGGAACCGTGTTTTCCATCAAACTGCCGATACATGCTACTCAATCATTGTAGAGATCATATTCAGATATTTGATTTGTCAATCCATACAAAATTTTGTACTGTGAACCACAATTAAAGCTTAAAACTTTTGGTCAACATTTTTATAAACCTCTTTGAACTGTGGATGATATATGCATTCCATATCAAATTATAGCAATTTATACGAAATTATAGTTGATCGAATTGATGAAGGGGTGAATCTCGTCGCAGCTGATAATCTAAAAATCGTATTTACGAACAAAAAGTTCAACACCATGTTCGGGTATGATGACGGAGAGCTGATCGGCAGGCATGTGTCCATACTAAATTATATGAATGACACTCAAAAGGCCCGTGATATAAAAGACCTGTTGACGTCAGAGGGCAAATTAAACTTTGAAATTAAAAACAAAAAAAAGGATGGGACGCCCTTCCTGTGCAGCGCCTCTATTTCTCAGTTCAATCATTCCGAATATGGAAAAATGTGGCTGAGCATCCATAAGGATATTACGGAAATCAGAAGAAAAGATAAGGTCCAGGCAGCAGAACTGAATCTTATCGAATATGCCTCTTTTCATAGTATGATAGAGCTTCTTCAAAAATTTCTTAAAGAGGCTGAAGAAATTACAGAAAGTCAAATAGGATTTTACCATTTTTTAGAAGAAGACCAACAAACGCTGGCACTTCAGACCTGGTCGAAAAACACCCTGGACAACATGTGCAGTGCCAAGGGTAAAGGGGAGCATTATCCCATATCCAAAGCAGGGGTATGGGTGGATTGCATTCATAAATGCGAGCCTCTGATTCATAATGACTACCAAAGCCTGCCCAATAAAAGAGGGCTTCCCGAGGGGCATGCGCCCATCATTCGGAAACTTGTCGTTCCTGTGCTTCGTGAAAAAAAAATAGTGGCGATTTTAGGGGTCGGTAATAAACCGTATAACTACGATGAAAAAGATATTGATACGGTTCAGGTGCTGGCCGATCTGGCCTGAGAAACTGTATCACGGATGCAGGCGGAAAAATCACTGATCCGGAAGGCAGATAAACTGGAAGAGAGCAGAAAACACTATTACTCTCTTTTCAATAAGAATAGAGACGGCTATGTCATTAACCTGGGATCAGGTGAACTTCTGGATCCGAATCCGGCATTTGCCAAGATGCTGGGCTATACGGTAGAGGAGGTAAAAAAACTCTCCTTCTGGGATATAACGCCAAAAAAATGGATTGAGTGGGAGACAAAAGTTCACGGAAAGAAATTGCTGAAAAGAGGGTATACCGATTTATACGAGAAAGAGTATATACGCAAAGACGGAACAGTCTTCCCAATTGAAGTGCAGGCCTTTTTGCTCAATGAACCGGCAGATTTGGGTTCTGCATTAATCGGGGCTTTTGTCAGGGATATTACGGAACGGATATCTGCTGAGCAGAATAAAATGGAACTGGAATCCCAGCTTCGCCAACTGCAAAAGAATGAAGCCATCGGCGCTCTGGCAGGAGGAATTGCCCACGATTTCAACAATATCTTGTTTCCGATTATCGGATTTACAGAATTGATAGATGACGATCTTTCCGAAGACAGTCCTTTTAAAGAAAGCATCGATGAAATTCTAACGGCATCCAGAAGGGCAAAGGAATTGGTTGAACAGATTTTAACCTTCAGCCGTCAGGCAGAGCAGGAGGTCAAACCTCTTAAACCGGATTTAATCATCAAAGAAGTGATGAAGCTTATCGTCTCAACACTCCCGAAGACAATTGAAATCAACCATTAGATAGACCCCAAATGCTGCAAGATTATTGCCGATCCCACCCAGATCCATCAGGTGGCTATGAATCTGATTACAAATTCATACCATGCCATGCAGGAATCCGGCGGAGTTCTCTCGGTAGCACTGACAAATATAGATTTTAATGACCGGTTAAAAGGATTGGGGCTTGATGCAGTACCACATATTCTCCTTTCAATAGAAGATACCGGTATCGGCATGGACGAAGATACGCTTGCTAAAATATTTGATCCTTATTTCACCACAAAACCGATAGGTAAAGGTACCGGACTTGGTTTGTCCGTTGTGCATGGAATTGTGAAGAACTATAGAGGAGAATTAGAGGTCCGGAGCAGGCCTGGTAAAGGATCTGTATTTAACGTTTACCTGCCTGCATTTGAAGGCCAAAGCCCCCCCCAGCCATCATCTGAGAAAAAAGTCATTCAAGGGGGGAAAGAGAGAATCCTGCTCGTTGACGATGAGATATCCATCCTGAAATTAGAAAAGGAGATGCTCGAGCGTCTTGGTTATGAGATATGTGCAATGGAAGACAGCCATACGGCCTTATCGGAAATTAAAAATTCTCTGGATAAATATGACCTGCTAATCACCGATATGACCATGCCTAAAGTGACGGGGGAACGTCTTGCCAGGGAAGCCAAAAGCACAGACCCCCATTTTCCGATTATCGTCTGTACTGGATTCAGTGAGCAGCTCACGCCCCACATTGCATCTGATATTGGTATAAATGCAGTTCTGGCAAAACCCGTCCTTAAAACAACAATGGCACAAACAATAAGAAAAGTTCTGGATGAACGGCTGGTCCCGTGAGGATAAAATGAAGCACAATTACCTTCCTTGATGGCCTTTTCATTGTCCACATTAAACAGGGTATAATCAGTCACGACAATTCCTTCCGCTCTCGATTAATTCTTTTTCAGGCGGTTTTGACGGCCTGTTTCTGGAAGTTGGCTGCTTGCAGCGCCCTTCCATCTGCCGACAAGAGCCTTTCGTTTTGCGAATAATATGCGTATATCTTTTCATATATTACAAAATTGTGCATATAACCCGCATAATATTATTGACAAAATCGTCGTCACCGTCCTAAACTGCCTCAAAATTTCGAAAAGGAGAGAAGAACAAATGGAAGATATAGTCACACTGACATACAATGGAAGGCAGATCCAGCTTCCGGTGATCACCGGAAGTGAGGGCGAA
>PIVQ01000386.1 GCA_003354055.1 Desulfobacteraceae bacterium
TGGGTGGCATCCGGCCACGTAGGCAGTTTTTCCGATCCCCTTATGGACTGTAAGCAGTGTAAAGCCCGTGATAGAGCGGATAAACTCGTGGAGGGCTGGCAGTTTGACAACGACTCCGAGGAAGCCCCGGAAAATTGGGCCGCAGAAAAGACTCCGCCCCAGGATATGCTGGATTTCATCAATGATAAAAATATCACCTGCTCCAAATGCGGAAAGCTTGACTGGACACTGCCCAAAGCCTTTAACCTGATGTTCAAAACCCAGCAGGGTGTTGTGGAAGGTGAAGGAAAAGACATCTACCTGAGGCCTGAAACCGCTCAGGGAATCTTTGTGAACTTTAAAAATGTTCAGACCACCTCCCGCAAAAAGGTGCCCTTTGGCATTGCTCAGATCGGTAAGGCCTTCAGAAATGAAATCACACCCGGGAACTTTGTATTCAGAACCCGTGAGTTCGAGCAGATGGAGATTGAGTATTTCTGCAAACCCGGTACTGACAAGGAACACCACGAATATTGGAAAAACTTTGTCATGGATTGGTACAAGGGTCTGAACGTGACGCCTGAGAATTTAAGGCTTAGAGATCATGATCCGGACGAACTCTCCCATTATTCCAACGGTACGGCCGATGTTGAATACCGCTATCCGTTCGGATGGGGTGAACTTTCCGGTATCGCCTCCAGAACCGATTTTGACTTGAAACAGCATATGGAGCATTCAACCAAGGATCTTCAGTACTTTGACGAGGCAAACAAAGAAAAGTATATCCCCTTTGTTATTGAACCCTCTTTGGGTGTTCAGCGCTCTGCACTGGTCTTCCTCTGTGATGCCTATGATGAAGAAGAGGTCAAGGAAGGCGATATCCGTGTGGTCTTAAGACTTCACAACCAGCTGGCCCCCATCAAGGTCGCAGTCCTGCCCCTGTCCAAAAAATTGAGCGAAGGTGCGGAAAAGGTCTTTGCCCTACTGGTCCGGGAACTGGGCATTAAGATTGACTTTGACGTCCAGGGCAGCATCGGTAAGCGCTACCGTCGTCACGACGAGGCCGGTACGCCCTATTGCGTAACCTTTGATTTTGATTCTCTGGAAGACGGCTCCGTGACCATCAGGGAGCGGGATACCATGGACCAGCAACGGATGAAAATCGATGAACTTGTTGCCTATTTCAGAGAACAGTTCAGATACTAAGTAGTGCTTGAACGAAAACTCACCCATCTGCCGCGTTGCTGCAAAAGTCTAAGGTCCTCATGTACAAGAGTACACTCCGGCCTTAGACTTTCTTGCGCCTTGCATATGGGCAAGTTTTCATCCAAGCACGGGTTTTCGGTCAGATATTAAGTATTCGTTTAGATTAGAAGTGATTTTTAACGGTCATGCCGGGGGTATCTCCGGTGTGACCGTTTTTTTATATTCAATGGGCTTTAGCCTATGGGGCAGACAGGCTGCAGGGCATGCCTGAGATGCATTTGGCGCAGACCTCGGCATCATTCTGCATATCCGTACGGGATGCAAACCGTTTCCCATTAACCTGAAGACGCTCGTTACATCTGTGCCGGTCAATCCCTTCAAGGGTAACCGCACTCACAGGGCAATGTGTCATGCAGTCAAGACAGACCTTTCCTTTTTTGTGCAGACAGAGTTCGTCTTCTGTTATCAGGGGATGATTTCCCATGGGGGCTTCGGTCACAAGGCTGCCTAATCTACCGGCACATCCTTTCTGTGTGATCATCTGGGCATTGATTCCGAATCGTCCAAGCCCGCTTACGTGGGCCAGGTGCTTGTGGGACCACCGGGCCGTCAGGGTGGCACAATCATAGTTATAGGTCGCCGGCGTCAGCTCGGACGCATATCCAAAGCCTTGAAAATAGTCCTGTAAGAATTCACTGATGTCCTGAATCAGACCATTGGTCGGAGCAAGCGATTTTGCCCAGTCGATACTGGGAAATTTGCCGCTACAATTTCCATTGGCAAGTTCCCGGGTAAAAGGTATGAAAAAAACGATAACGGTCCGGCATGAGGGCAGCAGTTCCCGGGGCAGCATATGCTCAGGGGATGCGATCTTGGGTAAACTTAAGAATCTGTCATCTGCCTTCGCTGTTACAAGTATTGGATCTCTCCACCACACAGGAAACGGTTTGTCTTTAATTTGGTTTCGGCAAAAGGTTGTCACCCTGTCTCTGAGATTTTGTATTTCCATTTTTATCCTTTGGTAGCTATTTTTTTACCATCATCAATCATAATTTGACATTTGACTAATTAATAGTAATCATGGTGTCCATAAATTTTAATTATGGATGTGGTATGGAATTAACACCGGATATTCTCAGAACATTTGTAGCTGCGGCCAGGACACTTAATTTTACTCAGGCTGCCAAAGAGGTACATCGAACTCAGTCTGCGGTGAGTATTCAGATCCGGAAACTGGAAGAAACCTTAGGACGCCCCCTGTTTCTGCGGGTCACACGCGGGGTTGAACTCACCAATGCGGGAGAATCTCTTTTACGATATGCCAACCGCCTCTTGCAACTTCACAATGAGGCTCTTGCATCCGTGATGACACCCACCATGAACGGTGTGGTCCGGCTGGGTGCTCCGGAAGATTATGCAGCCTTGCATTTGCCCGGGATATTGAAACGGTTTGCAGAAAAGTATCCATTGGTTCAGGTTGATCTGTACTGTGATCTTTCCAATAACCTTCTTAATATGTTGACGGCGGGGCAGATTGATGTCTGTTTGCGGAATACCGGCAGCATTGACTCTGGGGGAACGCTTCTGGGGACTGAGCCTATTGTGTGGGTCAGTCCTGCCGATGCCGAGCCTGAACGGCAATCGCCATTGCCCCTGGCTGTGTTTCACCCCGGGTGTCTTTACCGGCATTGGGCGATTCAGGCATTGGAAAATCAAAGAAAGGACTTTCGTATTGCCTATTCCAGTCCGAGCATCTCAGGGGTGTTGGCAGCTGTCAGGGCCGGGCTTGCCGTGGCTCCTGTGGGGGCATCAACGCCGTTGCACGGACTTCGTGTCTTATCCGAAGGCGTGCTGCCCGCATTACCTTCAGCCATGGTGAGCCTTCATCTGGCTGATAAACCGGAGAGCCCTGCGATACACCATCTTGCCCAATACATTGAAGATTCGTTTTGTGCAGTGCCGCGATGGGCAGAATCCTGTGGTTAGGATCGGCTCCAAAATTACTTGAACTTTTGTTTTCAAAATACCCAGTCTTTTAAGGGGTTTTGGAAACAATTTAGATCAAGTTCTTTTGTAACGATTCCTTAGAAAAAATGTTTTTGGGTTATGCTGATCCTGTTACAATAGAAAGGAGATGGAAATGATTATTACCTGCGAAAATAATCAAGAGGTGGATACATCAAGGCTTAGTCCTGAAGAGCGGCATATTATCCAGAAACTTCTGGCCTGGGAATCCCTGGTGCCTACGATGGGGATGTTCAGGGAAAAGACCGTGGCTGCCCTGGAAGCCGGATGGAACAACTCCGGCCCGGTTTCAAAGACCCGCCCCCTGTCCCTGGTGATTACCCATCTGGAAAAAAAAGTCCGGAGCCGGCTGAAAACAGCCGGCTCCGGTTCATAGTTAACTAATACAGTGGTACAGTGGTTCAGGTCTGATTCAGACCTGACTAAAAGTCTCTAAAATCGTCATCATCATCAAATGGGATGACCTGATCCGGCCGGACTTCTTTCTTGGGTTGATTCAGTGTTTTGGGTGATTGACTCCGGGGCTTTTGCCCGATTGATTTTACCGGGGTATGTCCGATCTGTCCGGTCTTAAGCTCTTTTGCTCCGGTAACCATCATCATCAGGTCGCCCACATAATCTCTCAGCTGTTCAGCCTGTGCATTCAGTTCTTCAGATGCTGAGGCTGATTCCTCTGCGTTGGCAGCATTTTGCTGAACCACTCGATCCATCTCTGAAATCGCAGTATTCACCTGGTCAATCCCTTCTGATTGGTCTCCTGAGGCCTCTGAGATCTCCGCCACAAGTTCGCCGACCTTGGAGGAGCTTTCCGCTACCTGGGTAAAGGCATCATTGGTGGCAGAGACGATCTGGGAGCCTTTCTCCACCTTTTTAACGGTGCTTTCAATGAGCTCGGACGTATCCTTTGCTGCATTAGCAGCCCGCATGGCCAGGTTCCTGACTTCATCGGCCACCACGGCAAAACCGGCCCCTGCCTCTCCTGCCCGGGCTGCTTCAACTGCGGCATTCAGGGCAAGCAGATTGGTCTGGAAGGCAATCTCATCAATGGTTTTGATGATTTTTGATGTTTCCTCGGAGGCTTTGGCAATGTCTTCCATGGACCGGGTCAACTCGATCATGGATTCATGGGCTGTTTTGACCACTCCGTTTGCCTCTTTCATCAATCCGTCGGCATGAGTTGAGTTCTCGGCATTTTTCTTGGTCATTGAGGACATCTCTTCCATGGATGAAGAGGTCTCCTCAATGGAGGCTGCCTGCTGGGAGGCCCCTTCTGCCATGGACTGGCTGGAGGAGGATACCTGGCCGGCGGCAGAGGCCACCTGGTTGGCGCCTTCACCAAGACCGCCTGTGATATTGGTCAATATGCGTATAATACCCCTGGAGATAAAAAAGGCCATTAAGATTCCAAGGATTGCTGCCACAGAGACAAGGATGATAACAGACATCTCTGTTTTCTGAGCCGCATTGAGCATGATGTCATCCGTCATAATATTGGCCTTGGCCTCTTTTCTCAACTGACTGAGCAGCGACTGGACCTGATCCAGGGCCGGCACGGTCTGGGAAGCATAGATCCGGCTGCTTTCCCTCATACCGTTGAGTTCATGTTCGGCTTCTTCCCGCAGTTCCGCCAGATGCCCCATGGTCTCGGTGAGCAGGGGAATGGTGGTGTCGTTGTACAGGGCAATGGCGTTGGATACGGATTCCTCTGCCTGGCGTTCACTAATAATGGCCTGATGGTAAATGGCAGCTTTCTGCGTCCATGATTCATTCAGGCGGGATAAGTCTTTTATGATCCCTTTCAGGGTCGGATTGTTTTTAGCCAGGGCTGCCCAGTTTTCAAGTCCTGTGCTAAATCCGTCCATCTCTTTTTCATAGGCTTGCCACAGACTTTCTGTTTTTTCATGCTCATAGTCTGCCATGGCCAGCTGGGCAAGGAGAAAAGACTGGATCACCTCCTCGTTAATGACCATGTCAACATTACCCCAGTAACTCAAGGCAGAGATATTGCCTGATTTTTCAGCACGGGTTTTGGCAGGATCAATCACCTCTTCCATGGCAGTTTCAAGGGTGGTAAACAGGGTCGCACTCAGGGTTTCAAACTCATCATGCAGGGCGTCCTTTTCTTTAGCCAGCTGTTCCAGTTCTCCGTATTTAAGATGGGATTCAATACCAATAGCGGATTGGTGAAGGCCCTTGTGTGTGTCAACCATGGCATCCCAAGCCTGTTTGAAATCTCCGTCTCCGTCCCGGTATGCAGCTTTCGCCTCGTCTGAGATCAGCCATTTGCCCAGGGCGCAGCGGGTGGGATCGGTTTGAACGCCTAAGTCATCTTTTTTCTGGATAAAGACGTCCCGTATTTTGGCAGCCCATTTGAGGTGGTCTACCTCTCTCTGGGTGAACAGGGTGGGCAGATTTGGGTTGGCCTGTCTGAATACCTTACCGATGGCTATGGCTGAGTTATGAAGGGCCAAGTGGGGCGTTTCAATTTCTTTAAACAGAGGGGCCAGGGTGGGAACCAGGTGTTCGGCCTCTTTTCTGCCTTCACCGTATAACCATTTGCCGAATCCGCATTTATGATCATCGGTTTCAATCTCAAGTTTAGTCACCTCGTCATTGGTGAGCAGGGCATTGACCTTGTTCACCCAGTTGAGGTGATCCACCTCTTTCTGGGCGAGATTCCCGTCCAGTTTATTTCCGTCGATCACCTCTTCGGCATTACCAACAATACCTCTGGTACCGGTATAGGACATTATTCCGACAATGGTCAGTAAAACCAGGATAATACCAAACCCCGCCCCGATTTTTTTACCGATGGTCATTTCTCTCCAGTTCATCTTTCCTCCTTATATCTTGTTTGTTCTTTATATATTTGTTTGTTCTTTTACTATGGATATGTCAGCCTGGTTGAGGACCTTGTCGATATTCAGGATAATTTTCACCCCTGAATCGGTCTTGGCCATTCCCAGGATATAGTCAGTTGACAGTCTGGCGCCAAATGAAGGTGGATCTTCAATGGCCTCTGCTGCTATGCTGAGAACCTCTGATACCGCATCCACAACAATGCCGATGAGCACCATCTCATCTTCAGTGTCAATTTCCACAACGATGATACAGGTCCGATCAGTATAGGGGATTTCTCCCATGTTGAATTTTAATCTCAGGTCAATGACCGGCAGCACCTTTCCTCTGAGATTGATGACTCCTTTGACAAAGCCCGGTGTCCTGGGCACGTTTGTGATGGGGACCATGCCAATAATTTCTTTGACCTTGAGAATGCCGATACCGTACGCTTCCGTTGCCAGGGTAAAGGTCAGGTATTTTCCGGCCTCTACTGTGGTGGCCCGGATGGCTTGGTCCAGAGCGTTGGTTGTTGTATTCATAATTAGAAGTACCCTTTATTCATAGATTCGCTATTATCGTTGGATCATTTTGGTTAATACATCACAGACATCGTCATAGGGACCTGCTGAAAAACTGAAATACCTGGGTCTGAACCTATGAACCTGTTCAATTGTTTTTATGTCTTGATCCGGCAACAGGATGATAAGCTGCTCTCCTTCCAGAAGGTCTGTCAGATCGTCAAGCCTGTTCAATCGTTCCCTGGTATCTGCAAACAGGACAATGAATCGCTTGTCAAATAGACCGGTGCCTTTGTCT
>PIVQ01001190.1 GCA_003354055.1 Desulfobacteraceae bacterium
TGCTGCTGTGGCTGCCTGCCACACCTATGGCTGTCAACCCAGCACTAAAAAAATAGATGACATTCATTTTGAAATTCCGAAAAGAGAAAGTTTCTTAGAATTTGTAAAAAAGAAACAATCACAATCTGACAAAACCATATTTTAACGATTCCTAATCATCTATCAGGATGGCCCCTTTGCTTCCAATGGTAATTGGATAATGAATGTTGTGCCTAAGCCCTCTTGGGATTCAAAGGAAAGTTTTCCGCCGTGTTTGTCTACCACGATAGAATTGGCAATGGTCAATCCTTGGCCAGTGCCTTTACCAATCTCTTTGGTGGTGAAAAACGGATCAAATATTTGGGTTTTGATATGGTCAGGAACGCCTGCTCCGGTATCTTGTATACTAATCTCCAGATGATTTTCGGCCGCTATGGTTGACACGGTGATAGTGCCCTTTTGAGTATTGCCCACGGAGGTCTGTTTTTCGTCAATAGCGTGGGCTCCGTTAATGATAATATTTAGAAAAACCTGATTAAGCTCACTGGGGTAACACGGAATCATGGGCAACCCCTGTGCCAAGTTAGTCCTTAAATCGGCAACGTACTTCCATTCGGCGCGAGAGACAGTGATGGTACACTCTAAACAGCTATTGATGTCCGCATACACTTTTGCTTCTTTGCCGATATGGGAGAACGCCTTCATGGCATGGACGATTTGAGATATCTTTTTGATACCATCCAACGATTGGTCGAGGGTTGAGGGGATTTCTTCCAACAAGTATTCGACATCGGTTTCATCAATTTTTTCTTCCAGCTGATCCAACATTTCAGGTGTTACAGATCCTTTTTCCTCTGCTATTCTGAACGATTCGTAAGCCTCTATCATTTTGAACAAATCTGAGAACGACTCTTTTAGAAAATTGGTATTATCTCCTATATATTGAGCTGGAGTATTGATCTCATGAGCGATGCCGGCGGCTAACTGTCCCACGGCCTTCAATTTTTGCGCATGGTTCAATTCGAGCTCCATTTTCATTTGAGCCGTGATGTCAACAAATGCGGCAATGGCGTAGGCGACAGAACCATTTTCATCCAATACCGGAGAGGCGGTCACGTGCAGTAGCACCTTATCATCTATCCTTTGGATCTCCATGTCGGAGATGCTGATACTTTTGCCAGACAGGGCTTTGGTTATGGGCATTTTTTCAATTGGATATTCCTGATTTGTGCCGACAATATAGGCTTTGTACACTGTGTCCAGATTATCAATATTGTCCTGGGGTACGATCCCCTGCCCAAGAATTTCTTTAGACATTTGATTCGCATAGTACGGTATACCGGTATTTGCATCCATCACAAAGACGCCCACTGGTATTGCCTCAAGAAACTGAAACAGAATCAATTCATTTTTCTTTTTCCGATGGGAGGACACGGCAAGGAACCATGTGATAATAATGACAATAAAGCTTATCATCACATCCAATATGACAACATCCTTTTTAAATGCTTCTAACTTCTGATCAAAATTATCTTTTGTAACAAAGCAGACTATTTTCCATTGGTATTCATCAGCATTCACTACTTTTTTACCGGATTCAAAATCAGTAGATGCCCCATTGCTGGATTTGGCTTTTTCTTTCATGGGAAATATCGTATTAAATGAAAAAAGCCCAAGCTTATTTATAAATGACCCCTTATCGCTGGATGCTA
>PIVQ01001191.1 GCA_003354055.1 Desulfobacteraceae bacterium
GTTTGATGAAATGAAAAAAGACATTAAAAAGAAATTATCAAAAGAACCAAAGAAAATTGATAGTAAAAAATTAGAATCTCAATTAAAGAAAGAAATTGAAAAACGACAACAGAAAAAAGTACCAAAAAAGGATAATCAATTTAAAATTTTACTTGAAGATGTTAGAAAAAGTAAATTAAACAACAATGAAATTAATGCTGAACTTAAAAAATTAAAATTAGATAATGATATTGAATACTTAAAACAAATAATCTTATTAAGATTAGAAAGTATGTTATAAATGAAAATGTAAATATATTTTATTTAAATATTAAGTAGAATATATGAATTATTTAAATATTAATAAATAAAAAATTAAATTAAAAATGAATTAATATATAATATTAAATTATAATATGAAAGTTATCATCTTTGAAGGAAACACTGAAAAACATTTCAAACAATTAAATATACCATTTACAAAATTATTATTAAGTAATAAAGATATTAAAAAAATCATACACCTAAAAGAATTAAATGATGAATTTCAAATAACAACTGAAAACTTATGGAAAAAAATTTTAAACTTTTATAATGTTAAAGAAAAAGAAACATTATTATTACAAGTTGAGAATTATAACTTGGTACATTATTTAAAAACAACATTCGCAAATATTGAAATGTCTATCGTTTATAATGAAACAAATATTGAGAAAATATTTTACGATATGATTAATAGTGATAGTGATAGTGATAGTGAATGTGAAGAACAGGAAGAAAAATCATACATTAAAGAAAGACATGAAATACTAACTGATAGTGATGAAGAAAAAAATATTATAGAAAAAATACTTAAAATGAATATTGATAATGTTTATTGTATTTCATTAAAGACAAGAGAAGATAGACAAAAATCAGTAATTGCCCAATGTGACCAATTAGGTATAGCATTAGATTTTATTAAAGTTGAAAAGAATAAAGAAGATCCAGAAAGAGGTTGTTTAGAATCTCATATGTTATGTATTAAAGATGCAAAAGCAAATAGATATAAAAATGTATTAATTATGGAAGATGATATATTATTTAATAGTCAAATATTAAGATTATTTTTAACACAAGCTAATATTAAAGTTCCAGAAAACTTTGATATGTTCTACTTAGGATATAATGTAAATAACGGTTATAAATATGATAATAATATTGTAAAAATTATATCTGCTCAATGTGCACATTGTTATATTTTAAATGAACAAGTATATGATTATATCTTAGAAAATATTGAAAAAGATTGGAAAACATTTCCAGAATGGAATACAAGAAATGAATTAGAAAAACAACAAAATTGGAATTGCCGAGCTGTTGATTTATTCTATGGTAAAATTGTTAATCAAAAAAGAAATAATTCATATGGTTTATTTCCAATATTATGTCATCAAAAAGATTCATTCTCAGATATTGAGAATAAAGTTGTTTCTTATACTAATATAATGAACCAAAAATCATTATTAATGTATGGTAAATATAAACATAAATTTAATACTTTCTTAATCAATTTAGAAAAAAGAAAAGATAGAGTTCAAAAGTTCAATAAAGATTATGGTAAGTTTATTAGTCAATATCAAAAATTCAAAGCAATTGATGGGGAAACATTTAATTTTACACCAGAAATCTTAAAATTATTTGATTTAACTGGTTATCCAAATCAAATTAA
>PIVQ01000387.1 GCA_003354055.1 Desulfobacteraceae bacterium
CTTTGTCCCGAAATATTTAAATACGATGAAGACCAGCTGCTCTCAACGATTCAGATTGATCCCATCCCCGATCATCTCAAGGATGCGGTCCGTCAGGCTGCTGCGGAATGCGGTGCCGATGCCATTGAAATTGAAGAGTAGGTGAGCAATGGGTAAATTCAGGGAAAGCAAAACCGCCGTAAATCTACACACCTCGTTTGCCGCAGAAGCCCAGGCCAGAACCCGGTATGATTTTTTTGCCGACAAGGCCCGGGATGAGGGGTTTATTCAGATCGGGAAATTGTTCATGGAAACCGCAGACCAGGAATTTGAACATGCCCTGCGGTTTTTCAAGTTTTTCAACGGCGGGGACCTGTCCATCAACTGGTCCTTTCCAACCGGTGTAATCAAAACCACCCATGAAAACCTTTTATCCTCCGCTGAACTGGAAAACTATGTGGGCAATGAGATGTACGCCCAATTTGCAAGAGAAGCGGAAGAAGAAGGATTTGCAAGGGCTGCAGATACCTTTAACGCCATCATCGTATCTGAAAATCACCATGAAAAACTCTTTCTCCATCTGGCAGACAACCTTGCCCGGGACCAAAGTTTTATCCGGGATGAAGAAAAAAACTGGCGCTGCCTGAGTTGCGGCTATATCCACACAGGTAAAAGCGCCCCTGATAAATGCCCGGCCTGTGTTAAACCCATAGGCTATTTTGAACTCCTGTGTGAGAACTATTAGATTTTCACATAGTGTACATGAGACACCTCGTCAGAGACACTATTGTGTCTGGTAAGGTGTCTCTTTTTTTGTCTCACCTTCAGTCTTTAAATGATTCTTTTGAATACTAATTTGTTTTAACTATCTGTTAATAAAATATAAATTCCTTTTAGTGTTGTCCTGGCACACTGATTGCTATCTAATAACACAGAAATAGAGTTCAACCCGAAGCAAATGGAGGGAATATGAGACTTCGTGACATAAGAAAAGATTATAACCTGCTGAATTCCGTGGATTGGGAAATGACACCTGAAGAGGCCATTGCACTGCATCTGGAATGGGGACCCCTTCGGTCCCAGAGTTACTACAACTCCAGAGATAATGACAATGAAACCGTTTATTTTGTCATCAATACCTGGAAGAAACAGCCCATCCTCACCCTGGTGAGAAGAGTAGGGTTTGATTCTGAAGAGCTGGGTAATTTTACGCTGCCTGAAAAACTTGAATCTGAGTTCATGGATGATATCGGCAAATACAAAGGGGTATATGCCGTTGAAGGAAAGGTCAGAGACTGGCTTAAAAAGGAACTTGACGCTTAAAACTGTTTAAGAAACCGCTTAAACATAACCGTCTCCGTTAAGTTCCCTTGCCAGGCCGGGGATCTGGATCCAGCCGTAGATCCCGATCCCCGGTTTTTTTAGTTTCTGACCTTTAGGTCATTTCTTTTTTCCGTTCTGTGCAATGAAGTCCTTGACCATCATTTCTCCGAGTTCCTTGGAGCGCTTGGTTGCGGATTCCACAGCATTGATCATTGTGGTGCGCAGGCCACCCTCTTCCAGGGTATGGATACCGGCAATGGCCGTACCTCCCGGAGAAGCGACTCTGTCCTTGAGCTGGCCCGGATGTTCCTTGGATTCCAGCAGCAGCTTGGCGGCCCCCAATACAGTCTGGGTGGACAGAAACAAAGAGTCCTTTCTGGATAATCCCATTTTAACCCCGGCATCTGCCATGGCATCCACAATGGTGAAAATATAGGCAGGACCTGAACCACTCAATCCGGTAAAGGCATCCATGAGGACATTCTCCTGGATAAAAACCGTCTCACCCACTGAATCGAAAATGGCTTTGGCAAATTCCACATCACCCTCAAGAACAAATTCCCCTGCTGCAATGGCAGTGGCGCTTGCCTTTACAAAGGCACAGATATTGGGCATTGACCGGATCAGCCGCAGTTCTTTGCCAAGTCCTGCTGCAATGGCTGCCAGCGGCACCCCTGCTGCAATGGAAATGATCAGTTTGGATTTGTCCAGAGCCGGTGCTGTTTCTTTTAGCACTGCCCCCAGGATCTGGGGTTTGGTAGCATAGACAATAATATCCGCTTTTTTGACCACCTCCATATTATCCGTGGTCGTTTGGACGCCGTATTTTTTTTTGATATCAGCCAGCAGATCTTCTGAAATATCGGCACAAATTATATTCTCAGGTTTTGCAGCCTTTGAGAGCACCAGACCGCTGACCAATGCTTCACCCATGTTCCCGCTGCCGATAAATCCTATTTTCTTTTCCGTCAGCATATGGTCTCCTTAAAAAATCTCTAAATAATTAAAAAAACACAATATACGGCCATGATCAAACCCCTGTCAAGGGAAATAAAGACCGGTTGAATGGTCTAACTATTATGAATTTCGGTTTTTCCAAACCGGCCGGAGTGTTTTGATACGATAGCATTGCTCTTATGAAAGAGTTGGGGACGATGGGGCGTATAAACCGCCGGTACGGATGGGGTATCCGGCCTGATTGAACAATTTTAAGCGGCTCTAAATTCGTTTCGCAAAACGCCGTTAATGCTGCTGCGCAGCACGGCGTTTTTACGCTTCACTTCATTAAGACCCGCTAAAAATTCCAATCTAATGGCTCGGACACCCCATCCGCACCTACCCGGTGGGAGAACCTTTTATAGTTTTTTGACTTGCGAGTGCTGTAAATGAAATGCCTATAATTGAAAGCGTCAATGTTATTGGCATTGCTATAAGAATATTTTGATGATGATCAAGAGAATGCCGCATACCACAATATAAAAGAAGGTGAGGATAAAGCCCCAGTATACATTGTAGTGAAAGCTATATTGCTTTATTGAATTTTTTGAAATGATTTTGGAGAATAGAGGGAAGATTTCACTGTGCCCTAGAAAAAGGTGTTTTAGGAAAAAATCTTTTTTCTCTTCATGTTGGAAAATTACCCATTTCATAAGAGTAAAAAACAACATAAGAAGGATAACCGCTGAGATTAAACTATTCTCCAAGAATTGTATCATATGGTTTTATCCAAATTAAAAGGTCGAGTGAGCAACGCTCTACTTTAAATGTCTATGGGCAATCTCTTAACAACATAGGGAAAATATGTAAATACAATTACCATAGTGAAGTATAAATAAGAGTGGGAGTTCTTGGGATTTTAAGAGTGCCCGGAGGATTAGGCCGTGGTGCAGGTGGGGGGTGTCGCGGCGTGCGGACTGAATGGTGTCATGGACAGTCACCATCAGTACGCCCGCTACATGTCCGGTCAGGACGACCGGCATGTTTTAGCGTAAAGCCCCCACCTGTATCGCGGCCGGGTACAACCGTATCTTTTGGAGGTGCTTTATTGGGTAGACCTTTTGTTTGAAGCTTTCGAATGACATGGCCTTTATCTTGCTTATGTTAAGCAGTATGAGAATAAAACAAAAACAATTGAGGGCAAAGCTGGATACCCTCTACGACCGGTATAATAAACGGGCCTTTGTTGATCCTGATCCTCTGTTCTTTTTATATGATTATCCTGATCTGCGGGACCGGGAGATTGTCGGATTGATAGCCTCGTGTCTGGCTTACGGCCGGGTGGAGATGATCATGAAGACGGTAGGGGCGGTTCTTAAAGAATTTAAGCCTTCTCCTTATGAGTTTATCAAGGGCATGGATGCAGGGAGAGTTGAGCGGATATTTAAAGGGTTTAAATATAGATTTGCCACTGATGCGCATTTGACTGCTCTTTTGATGGGGATTCAGGGGATTCTGACTGACTATGGATCTTTGGCTGCCTGTTTTGCAGCAGGGCAGGGAGAAGAGAGTGGAGGCCTGGACAGGATTTACCAGGAAATTGCCGGAGCAGGGAATGTGGGGCATCTTTTGGCTGATCCAAAGAAAACCTCTGCCTGTAAGCGAAGCCATTTGTTTCTGCGGTGGATGATCCGGGAGGATGCTGTGGACCCAGGCGGCTGGGAAGGCGTATCGCCTGATTGCCTTGTTTATCCCATTGATACACATATGTACAAAATCGGGTCCATGCTGGGATTTACCCGGCGGAAAAATGCGGATAAACGGTGTGCCATGGAAATTACGGCAGGGTTCAGAAAGATAAATCCTGAAGATCCGGTGAAGTATGATTTTGCCCTGACTCGGTTTGGGATTAGGCAGCAGTTTGATGTGGATGACTTAGAGCGGTTTATTCAATCTGATTCATAAAGGAAATTCATAAAGGAAAAATGGTATGACTTATAAAGGATATGAACTGCCCCCTCTGATTGAGGGCCGATTGGTCAAGCGGTACAAGCGGTTTTTGGCAGATGTTGAGCTGGCTGACGGTCAAGTGGTCACGGCCCATTGCCCGAATTCCGGGTCCATGAAAGGATGTGCGGAAACAGGGGCGCCGGTGTGGATCTCCCAAAGTGATAACCCCAAACGGAAACTGAAGTATACCTGGGAGGTAATCCTAAGTAAGGACTCCTATATCGGTATCAATACCATGGTGCCCAACCGTCTGGTCAAAGCATCCATTGAACATGGCTTGGTGGAAGAATTGGCCCAATATACAAAGGTGAGGGCTGAGGTGAAAACCTCTGATCATACCCGGCTGGATCTGATGCTGGAAGATGACGAGGGCGGGCGCTGCTATGTGGAAATCAAAAATTGTACTTTGGTGGAAGACGGTCTGGCCATGTTTCCCGATGCGGTGACGACTAGAGGGCAGAAACATCTTGAAGAACTGGTCATGCTTAAGCAGCAGGGGCACAGGGCTGTGATTTTTTATCTGATCCAGCGTATGGATGCCAAAAGGTTTACCCCGGCAGCTGCCATTGATCCGGTATATGCGGATAAACTGGTCTGGGCTGCGGAAAATGGGGTTACGATCATTACCCGGGATGTCTATATGGATCCCTGTTTAGAGCCCGGTATTATTTCTCTTCGGGACCCGATTCCTGTTGAATTAGATACAGGATCGCTTTTTGCAAAGAATAAAGTAGTTAGTACAACGGATGTACATAAATAAAATAATGACTATTTGAATCAAAAAATAAGTATCCATGTTGACAATCTACCACTCTGTAGTATTTTAAAATCCAGATATCAGCCCGGAGCCAAGGGAATTGTGAATGTGGATGAAGGAGAATAAGCATGTGGGAATATACAGATAAAGTAAAAGAGCATTTCTTAAACCCCAGGAACGTAGGGGAGTTGGAAGGTGCTAATGGTGTGGGAGAAACCGGTTCCCTGAATTGCGGTGATGCCCTGAAATTGTTTTTGAAGATCAACGAGAACGAGCGTATCATTGATGCCACGTTTATGACGTTTGGCTGTGCCAGTGCCGTAGCGTCTTCTTCTGCACTGACGGAAATCATCAAGGGTATGACCCTGAAGGAAGCTGCCAAGATTACCAATGATGATATTTCTGATTACTTAGGCGGACTTCCCAAGGAAAAGATGCATTGTTCGGTCATGGGACAGGCTGCCCTTAAAAAGGCCATTGCAGATTTTAAAGGAATTCAGATCCTTGAGAAACCCGGTGAGATGGTCTGCGAATGCTTTGACGTGACTGATCTTGAAATTATTGATGCGGTAAAGGCCAATGGGCTGGAAACCACTGAAGACGTTACCAATTATCTGAAAGCCGGCGGCGGATGCGGCAAGTGTCTGGACCGGATTGAAGAAGTGATTCTTTCTGCAAAAGCCACAGAGGAAAACTAATATGGACGTCATTTATACGGACAACAATGCCACCACAAAGGTTGCGGATGAAGTCATTCAGGAAATGGTGCCCTTTTTTGGAGAATTCTACGGAAATCCCTCTTCCATGTATACGTTCGGCGACGAGGTAGGGAAAAAGATCAAAAAGGCCCGGCAGCAGGTGGCAGACCTGATCAATGCCTATCCGGAAGAGATTATATTTACCTCCTGCGGCACGGAAAGCGATAATGCTGCCATCAACGCCGCCATTACGGCATTCCCTGAGAAAAAACATCTCATCACCTCCGTGGTGGAGCATCCGGCTATCAAGAATTTTTATTCATACCTGGCTGATAAAAAAGGGTATGAGGTCACCTTTGTTCCTGTGGACAAAAAAGGCCGCCTGGATACCAAGGTGCTTTACGATGCCATGTCCGAAAACACCGCCATCATCTCTCTGATGTGGGCAAACAATGAGACCGGTGTGATTTTCCCCGTTGAGGAAGTTGTTCAAAAGGCAAAGGAAAAGGGCATTCTGTTTCATACGGATGCGGTTCAGGCCACGGGCAAGATAGACATTGACGTTAAAAAGGTCGATGTGGACATGCTCTCCCTGTCCGGTCACAAGATCCATGCGCCAAAAGGCATTGGTGTGCTGTATGTGAAAAAAGGCTTTAAATTCCCCGCATTTCTCATCGGCGGCCACCAGGAAGGCGGACGTCGCGGCGGCACTGAAAATACCGTATCCATCATTGGACTGGGCAAGGCTTGCGAACTGGCCAAAGAAAATCTAAGCGTCATGAATACGCAAGTTAAGGAATTAAGGGACTATCTGGAATCCCGGCTTTTGAAAGAAATACCGAGTACCTCAGTTAACGGAGACATAGAAAACCGTCTGCCGAATACTTTGTCAATAGGGTTTGATGCGGTTGAAGGGGAATCCATCCTCATGCTGCTTGATCGGAAGGGAATTTGTGCCTCTTCAGGCTCTGCCTGTACTTCGGGATCCCTGGATCCCTCACATGTGCTTATGGCCATGGAAGTACCGTTTAAATCCGCCCACGGCACCATCCGTTTTTCTCTGTCCCACTACAATACAAAAGCGGAAATGGATATCATTGTCGAGACATTGATTCCGACTATCGATAAGCTGAGACAAATGTCGCC
>PIVQ01000388.1 GCA_003354055.1 Desulfobacteraceae bacterium
AAATTCAAGTATTCATCCCTGATTTTCGGCGGAATATGTTTTGCTTCAATCCTTCCTTCTGAGCAGAGGACAAAGGTATATTCTATAACATTTCTTAACTCACGGACATTCCCGGGCCAATCATAATTCATAAACAATTCCATGACCTGAGATGTCACTCCTATAATCGTTTTTTTGCTTTTGATGCAATTCCTTTCAATGAAATTTTTGACAATAATCGGAATGTCTTCTTTCCGACTGGCCAGCGGTGGACAATGAAGCGGAAACACATTAATCCTGAAGAAAAGGTCTTTTCTAAATTCCCCTTTGCTGATTAAGCCTTCAAGATCTTTGTTGGTCGCAGTTATAATTCTTACATCAATCGGGAACGGGGTGTGGTCCCCCACCCTTTCAACCTCCCGTTCTTCCAAAATCCTCAGCAGTTTTACCTGGGTGGAAAGGGGGATGTCGCCGATTTCATCCAGAAAAATAGTCCCTTCATGGGCCGCTTCGAACCGCCCGATACGGTCCTTGTCCGCCCCGGTAAACGCTCCTTTCACATGACCGAACAATTCGCTTTCAAGCAGGCTTTCATTCAATGCAGCACAGTTTATCTTGATGAACGGTTGTTTTTTACGGGGACCGTTTTCATGAATGGCCAGTGCAACCATCTCCTTGCCTGTCCCGCTTTGTCCGGCAATAAGTACTGGTGCGTTGGATTGTGAGACACTTTTTATCAGTTGAAAAAGCTGCTCCATGACAGGCGTTTGACCCAGAATGCCACTGAATCCGTTGTCCACGTTTAAAATCTGTTTGAGCGATTCTATTTCCTGCTGTTTGTTAATGGTATCCGTAATATCGGTCAGGATTTCAACAGCGCCAATGGCCTCTCCGTTTGAATTTTCTAAAACAGAGGCATTTTTTAGGATATTTACAGAACGATAGTTTTTGTTTTTAATCTGGCATTTCTTGGTTTTTGAGTCGCCCACCGTGAATAATTTGCAAAAATTCTTGCCTTTTCCATGTCCCACGATCTGGCAACCTGTGCAATTTAAAATTTTGCAGGAATTGCCTTCCAGTTCAGCGGCTTGATATCCTGTAAGCCTCTCGGCAGCCGGATTTGTTGTCTGAATGATTCCACCGGTATCCACCACTATAATTCCGTCCCTAAGGTTATCAATAATTCGTTTCCAGTGCTTTGAAATATCCATTTTTCCTCACATATATAAGTTTACATCCGCATTCAAAAGATCAGAAGCCAATAGCTTAACAGGTGTTAGCTTAGCACGTGTTAGCACATTAACAGTCCAGAGCGGTAAAGGCAAGTTGGGAAATTGATAACTATCTATATTTATGCGGTATTTTGTTTGGAAAATTACGATTCCTTTTAAGGGCACACATTTTGCTCATATTCCATAGCGATGCTTTTGTTACCCACGATTAAAAGGAATGTGGGTCTTTGTTTACAAAAAGGAGATAAAGATGAAAAAAAACAAATTGGTTTTAAAAAAGGGGGCGGTTCTGTTCTTGGGCAGCATCTTGTTCCTGTGCATGGCGTTTCCCGGTACTCTGTGGGCAAAAAGCGAGGTGGATGAACTTAGGGAACAACTGTCTCAGTTGAGCGAAATGATGCAGAATGTTGAACAGAAGATTGTTGAGATGGAAAAGCAAAATGCTGAGAAAGAATCTGAAATTGAAGAGATGGACGAGCGTTTAAATGACGCCGAAATGCATACTTCAACAGACAGGCTTTCATTGGGTATCGAACTTCGAAGCCGCGGGGATTCGATTCATTACCAGGACATGCTGGTTGCCCCTGATTCCTTTGTGGGTAATTTTTTTACGGATTACGTTGATGCAAATAACGGGGGCTTTAACAACGCTACAGCGGCCCAGATCCAAGAAAGACTCAACACAATGGGTCAGAATGGCGAGATCCCTGCGCCGGAAAAACAGGATGTTGATAACGATATTCTTTTTACTAACCGGTTCCGTATCAACATGAAATCCAAGATCAACTCTCAGTTGGCGTTTGCAGGCCGGCTGTCAGCGTATAAAACATGGGGAGACAGTTCCGGTGTCAAATATTACCAGGGAAGCATGGGGGACGTCAGTCTCGACGGTACGACCTCAAGTCGGCCCAATGGTGACGGCATTCACATGGAACGGGCCTATTTCAACTATAAAAATGCTTTCAACGATGTGCCCATTAACTTTTCATTGGGCCGCAGGCCTTCCACGGACGGCCCGCCCTTGGAATACAGCCAGAACAGTTTGGAAGGCGGATCACCGCTGGCCCATATCATCAACTGGCAGTTTGACGGTGCCTCTTTAAATTTCGGTCTTGAAGAGAAAACAGGTATTCCGGGATCAGCCTTTAAGCTCTGTTATGGTGTCGGTTTTGAAAGCGGGTGGGGTAACAGTTCATCCTTTGATGCCAATTCCCAGGTGGATGATGTGCATTTGTTCGGGGTTATTACGGATCTGTATGATAATGATACCACAAGTGTTGTAGCTAATTACGCCCATGCCTTTGATCTTACGGACGGATTCACAGGCCAAACCGTCATGCCGTTTGTGGTGACAAAGGACGCTAACGGAAACTATAACTTTGAACAAAATACAGGGTCATACATCAGCCGTACCGAACCTGTTACCAATCTGGGTGACTGGGATGCACTTACCCTTTTGTTCCGTCACAACTTCATGGAACAAACAGGAAAGGATATTGATTTTTTCATGTCTCTGGGATGGAGCCATACCAGTCCTGACAAAGTTTCAGCCAACCCGTATTACGAACTCATGGGAGAAGGACTTCTGAGTTCAAACGGAGATCTTCAAAGCCGAAACGGCTACAGTCTCTATGCCGGCGCAATTTTTCCGATGCCGCTGGATGCAAAACTCGGCATCGAGTACAACTGGGGCTCCCAGTACTGGTTTAACTTCACAGGGGCGGAAGATACCCTTTTGGACAGCAAACTGGCTGCCCGGGGACAGGTCTGGGAAGTTTATTACATCCAGCCGATCATGAGTGATAACTTTTTTGTGACCCTTGGCGGCAGACATTACAACTATGATTATACGGGAAGCGGGAATCCTCTTGGTGCACCGGTGGATATAGACGAGGCCTCGTCCATGAATACCCTGTTTCCGGTTACAGACAAAGTTTGGAATGCTTACATCTCTGCCACCGTTAAATTTTAATTAAGATGATATATTGATAAAGAAAGGAATGCGTTATGTTTAAAAAAACAATGGTTGTATCTCTATCCTTGGTACTATTCTTTGGATTTACCGGCATGGGGTTCTCAGCCGAGAAGGGCAACTCTCGAAAAGGGAAATATATCTATAAAAAAAGCTGTAGAAGCTGCCACAATGACAATGGTGCTGCAGTCTCCTTAAGCCCGAACAGTAAGACGCAGGCTCAATGGGAAAGAATTTTTAAGAAAAATAAATTTGAAAAATTCTCTTGTAAGGAGGAATGGAGCAAATTACCCGAAAAAGATCTAAATGACATTTTTTCTTACCTTCATAAATATGCGTTTGACTCACCCACACCAGCCAAATGTAAATAGTGCGAAATAAGAGCAATTGTCCGGCATAAATGATTGTTTATGCCGGACAACACTGTAACATCCTTCAATGATGTTAGGACAGCTTGCGGTGTTTTTCTAATTGATGCCGTCTCTTTTAATCAGGGTGTAGCGTAATAGGTTCGGATGGCACCTGTCAGGTTTTGGGGAAGGGAAACGGCTTCTGCTTTTGAATTGGTACAGACCAGGTTCAGTTCAACCTCGTTTTTAAGAATCGATTCCCTGGCTTCCGGATCAATGGCCAACATTTTCTGTGCAATTCCCATACTCCGGGTCCGCATCCATAAAACTTGGGTATGAACCCGGATGTCTTCTCCGTAAAATACCGGTTTGAAAAACCGGGTGTGCAGTTCTGCCACAGATAGATTAAGACCAAGATTCATAAGAGAAAAATAGGGAATCCCCAGGTCAGTCAAGAAGGTATCTCTTGCCTGGTTATACAGCGCAAAGTACTTGCCGTGATAAACGCCGCCGCCGTAGTCTGTATCAGCGACCTGGGGCACTACTTGTGTCCGGTGCCATTTTTCGGTTTCAATGGCCTGAGTGCCTGGCAAATCAAGAGGATCGGGAATTACTTGTTTCATATGTTCTCGCAAACTTATCGCTTTACTTTATAGGGAATTTATGCAACATTTTGTCCATGTTTGGCTTTAAAGAATTCGTGTCTTTGTGTCAACCATTATAGTGATTGTCAAGAAAACGTTCCGAAAAAAATAAATAGGAAGTGCAATCACCAAAAGGCAAATCGATTGTAGTATGCGGAATTTTCAACCTTAAGGGGTAGAAAGAGATACTATGGTTTCGGAACATATTTTTGCGATTTGCTATAGTTATTGACTTTGGAAGAAAGTTACGCATAATAGAGAAGATTGTCTGAATTTTACGCTAACCATCCCGGAGGTGCCTCAAATGGCGGAAAAACCCGCAATAAAGATTGGCTATCTGAAAATTACCGATCATCTTATTCTTGGTGTTACAGCTCGAAAGCTTGAAAAAGGAATGGAAAAATTCGAGCATTGTACACTTGAGCCTGTGGTGAAAAACGGGTGGAACGAAGTTGCCGATGCACTTGCCGTAAAATCTTTGGACGGTGCCCTGGTCCTGGCGCCGACTGCCATGGACCTGTTTAAATCCGGTGTGGATCTCAAATTACTGCTTTTGACCCACAAATGCGGTAGTATTCTAGTGAAGAATAAAAAGGCCAATATTCAGTCCATTGAGGATTTCGCCGGGAAAACGGTATTGATTCCCTATCAATTATCTGTTCACAATATGCTGTTTCATAAGCTGTTGTCGGAAAAGGGCCTTAAACCCGGCAGAGCAACTGAAAAGGACATTGACGTAACCCTTGAGGTGGTGGCACCCTTTCAGATGCCCGAAGCCCTTGAATATGACGATGAAGGCGAAATCGGCGGATTTATTGTGGCTGAACCCATTGGTTCTCAGGTGATTGCCAAGGGGTACGGGGAAGAATTCTATCTGTCTAAAGATCTTTGGCCCGGACATCCGTGCTGTGTTTTTGTCATGCGTACCGAAGTCCTTGAAAAACACCCCGAGGCCATTCAGGAAATCTGCACAAGCTTTGTGAGATCCGGTCTTGCCATTGATGCCCAGCCGGAACCGGCTGCCATCATCGGAGGAGAATTCCTTTCCCAGGATAAAGATGTTATTCAGAAGGTATTGACGACTCCGCCCGACCGTATTCTTACCAGTGAGTTGTTTCCCCAGATCGAAGATCTGGACACCATTCAGAAATATATGATGGATAACATGAAGATCATGACCAGCCTCATCGACCTGGAAAAATTTATTGATACCCGGTTTGCAAAGGCTGCCGGGGCCAAGTAGTAGCCCCTGGTTGCAAGTGTGCAACCCCAACCATATAATTTAGTATCACATAACTTCTGTTTATTGATAAGCCTGTTCCTTATTTTAGGGGCAGGCTTATTTTGCTGAGTCTATAAATCCGAATATCTTTGCGATGGCTTTTTCAGCCCACTTGGGTTTTCCGGAAAGGGTGGCAACCTGGTCATAGTTTAACCGTTCGGTTGTTTCCTTAGGGCTCAATCCCTGATTTTTCAACCCAATGATAATTTTCATCACCGCAGCCTTGTACTTGGCCAAATCCTGTTCAGGTGTGATGTCAGGCTTCAGGGATGGTGCCTCTGTTTCCTCGGGTGAAGGCGTGTCAACCAGAGCCGACAGGTCATCCATCGGTACATCCTGGGTCTGATCTCCATCAACCAATGTCCATAAATCGTCACCAACCGTATTGGCGGCAGGGGAATCCACCAGAAGGGATAAATCATCCAGAGGCTGGCCATCCGGGTCGTTAGCAGGTACATCAACCACTGGGGCGTCAACCACTGGGGCGTCAACCAATAAGGACAAATTGTCCAGGTCTCCGGAATTTCCAGGCGGCTGCACAGGTTCCATATCTACAAGCTGGGACAGATCATCCATGGCTAAGTCAGGGTGGTCTGACGGCGCGGCTTTCTCTGAGGACACCTGGTCAACCAGGCTGAAAAGGTCATCTATGTCCGTCTCTGCTGGCAAAAGGTCGGAAGAAGGCGTATCCAGAGAAGAAAAACCATCGACAAGGGAATAAAGATCATCTATTTTTGTGTCCTGCGGGGCGGATACTTTGTCGACCAGTGTTGACAGATCATCCAGTTCCGGCAAACTGATATCCTCTTCCAGGAGGTCTGTTAAATCACAGGAGTCTGTCTCGCCTTCAGTCTCAGAATCTGACACAGTATCAATCAGGTTTGATAGGTCATCCAGTTCATCCAACGCTCCCGCTTGCTCTTCCACAAGCATGGATAGGTCATCCAGGTCAAAATTTTCTTCCGCAGTCGGCGTTTCTGACGGATCGGCATCATCCAGCACAATCTCATCAAGATCAATTGGTTCAACCTGCTCCGAATGCTCAAACATATCGTCCAGATCCAGATCATCTATCTCCAGATCTTCCGGCTCAAGGTCTTCCGGCTCAAGATTGCCTATTTCCAGTTCAGCCGGTTCAAGATCCGCCGGCTCCATAGCGCCGTTAGTGTCGGATGTCTCCACCAGGTCTTTCTGGAGATCAACTTCGTTCATTGTCAGGGCATGGGCTGCATGGCCAGCAATTGCCATGGTTTCATTATCAACGGCCCTCTGCCGGGTCATCTCCTGAAGTGCCGTTGCAATATTGTTCATGGCATCGGCTTTTTTCTCTTCAGCCTCAGCCCGTTTTTCAATGGCAACAGCTTTTCTCTCTTCAGCTTCAGC
>PIVQ01000389.1 GCA_003354055.1 Desulfobacteraceae bacterium
GCCCTTCGACACCGTCGTGGGCCTCCAGAGGCAAATACCCGTTTTCCTCCAGTACTGTGACCACAAATGATCTGACATCAGAATCATCATCTACCACAAGTACCTTTTTGCTCATTATTCATCCTCCTTGGTCAGTCTGGCATCTTCGGCTGCAACGGGCTCAAATGGAAGTCTTATGATGAAACTTGTGCCCTTTCCCAATTCGCTTTTAATATCAATACGTCCCTTGTGCTCTTCCACCAGCTTGCCTGTGACCAGCAAGCCCAGACCGGTACCTTTACCGCCCTTGCTGCTGAACATAGGATTAAACAGCTGTGACATGATGTCGTCATCCATACCGCAGCCATTGTCTTCTACGGACAGGCAAAGGACATTGCCGGATTCAATAGAGGTTGCGATTTGAATCATGAACGCCTTGGACGTATCCTCGTCTTCCAGGCAGGCATCCATAGCATTATTGATCAGGTTGAGCAATGCCCTGTGGATGGTTCTCGGATCCGCCACAACGTCCCCAATATCAGGGTCGGTCTTGGCCCTTATACCGATATCCTTGGCCGCGGCCAGATCAGCTACAAGCGTGACCACATCATCCACGATCTCTGCCGGCGAACAGGGCTGAAACTCAGGCTCCCGTTCCTTGGAATAGGTGAGCAGATCCTGAGTAAGATCCGAGACCCGGCCGATATTATTCTTGATGGTTTTCCACCCGGTTTTCAACTTTTCCGTGTTATTTTTTTTCATACCCACATCAACTACATAGGACCCCCCTTTGAGGCCGATGAGAATATTTTTAACATAGTGGGCAAGCCCGCTCACGGTCTGCCCTACAGCGGCAAGTCGTTCGGACTGGACCAGTTCCTGCTCAAGCCGCTTGATTTCGGTTAAATCCTGGAAAAAATTGACAATTCCCACGAACTCACCCTTTTCATGGAGCACGTTTGTGGCGTATCGAACCGGAACCGCCTGCCCCTCTTTTACCTCTAACATCATCTCTTTCCAGGGCATATCATCGGAGGAGTTCATTTTTTCAGCCGCGGCCTTGAAGATCTTTCCCACCTCAGGCAGGTAGAAATCATCAATACTCATCTTGTTCAGGACATCTGCGGCAGGCACGTTAAAAATTCGTGCAGCCTCAGGATTGCAAACCACAATCTTCCACTCATGATCAAATGCCACAATGGCATCATGGCTGGAATGAATCAGCAATTGCTGAAAATCTGATTTCCGGCGAATTTCTTCGGTGGCCTCTGAGACTTTCTGCTCTAAGTTTTTGGTATACCCTTCCAGTTGTTCCCGAATATGAATTTTGGCTTTGGCCCGGTCTAGGGCAATGGCCAGGGATTCGTCACGCACAGGTTTGTTGATAAAATCAGAGGCCCCGTACTGGAGTGCTATTATGGTGGAATCTATATCCCCGTGCCCGGTCACAATAATGACTTCCTTATCCGCATCCTTTTCCTTGATCCTTTTGAGCAACTCCAGACCGTCCATCCCGGGCATCTTGATATCGGTGACCACAATATCCGGATTCTCTGCTGCAAACACCTCTAACGCCTGCTCCCCGTTATAGGCGGTTACAGTCTCATATCCGTCGCTGCGCAAAGACATGGACAACAGCCGGACGATTATTTCTTCATCATCCACGATCAAAATTTTATTGGCTGACATATTGCTTTTTGGCCTCCTTAATCAATGGCTGGAAAACTAATGATGAATTTTGCGCCCTGACCTTCCGCACTCTCTATAGTTATGGTACCGCCGTAATCTTTTATAATTCCAAAACTTATACTGGTGCCAAGCCCGGTTCCCTTGCCGGTCTCCTTTGTGGTAAAAAACGGCTCGAAAATCTTACGTTGTACCGCATCACTCATGCCCATGCCTGTGTCAGACACACTGGCCACCACCCGTCCGTCCTGAACACAGGTTTTAATGACAAGATTTTTCTTAACCGGACCTTCGGTTTTTTCCGCCTTCTCGTCCATGGCGTCAATGGCATTGGTAACAAGGTTGATAAAGACCTGTTCCAGGCGGTTGTGTTCCGCCCTGATTTCAGGGAGATTCTCATCCATGTCCCGGGTTATCTTGACAGAGTGAACCGTGAGCTGGTGACCTAAGACCTTGAACACATCATTAATGGGGTCATTGAGGTTCAGTTTCTTCAAATCCCGGTCAGACTGGCGGGCAAAATCCCTGACATGTTTGATTACGCCAGACGCCCTGGCCACATTATCAATGATGTCCTTGGCCATCATGACCAGCTCTTCATCAGGTATTTCCACCCCTTTTTTAATCATCTTCAATATAAGATCCGCACAGATCTGGATCACGTTCAACGGCTGGTTGATCTCATGGGCCATGCCTGCGGCCATGGTTCCCAGAGTGGCCAGTTTCCCGGCCTGGATGAGCTGGGTTTCTTTTTCAACGCTTTCGGTTATATCCGTGGACGAGGCAATGAGCACATCTCGATTGGAGTAGGTAGTGTTGACCACCTTAAAATTCACAAAAAATTTTTCACCGGATTTTTTAAGATGCCGTTTTTTTGTAAACAGAATATCCTCGCCGTGGGCCAGACTTTTTAACCCGCTTTCAACCGTCTCGTCATCCTGATCGCAAAGATCCATGAAGGCGCGTCCTAAGAGATCTGTTTTTGAATACCCGTAATCTCTTTCCACCCGGTGGTTAATATCCAGAATATCAAGACTCAGGCTGTCAATGATAAAAATGGGGTTGGGGTTGTTGTTAAACAGGGACCTATATTTTTCTTCTGATTTTTTATATTTTTCATGGAGCTGTACCAGTTCCTGGTCCTGAAGTGCGATCTCCTGCTGAGCTGCCTTATCTTCACTTTTGTCCCGCAGGGTTTCTATGGCACCGATGATTTTACCGTCTGGAGATTTAATGGGGGCTGCTGTAAAAAAGATCCACTTGCCCTTCTCCCCTATGTGGGGAAAAAATTCTTCGGCCTCCAGTGCCTCCATTACAATCTTTGATTTACGCCAGGACGTGCCGTAGTACTTCTTAATTTCTTCTTCGCTTAAGCCCTCCACCACAATATCTGCCAGGGTCGGCCGTTTGGCAGACCGAAACGGCACCCATTGACGATCCGTGCCCACAAGCTCATAGGCATCATGGCCGGTAAGCTCTTCACAGGCCCTATTCCAGTGGGTGAGAATATGTTCATTGTTAATGATAAAAGTCGGAATCATGCTGCCTTGAATTATTTGGCTCAGCTCTTTTTCCATTTCCAGCAACTCTTCCCGCTCCGTCTTAAGATACTCGGTCTTTTTACTGGTAATATCCGTGATATGACCTGAAAAAGTGTCAAAGAGACAGACCAAATCATCCCGGCAGACATCCTTATCTGTAATTTTTTCCCTGACCCGAATTTTCTCTGCTTCGGTTTTGATCTGGCTTAGAAAGGAGACCACCTGGTAGGAATCCAGATCCAGAACCTCGATCCCGCGTTGTTCCAGTTCCTTAAGAATCGGAGCCAGGCTTTCATCATTCTTCAACTTCAGCACCAGGTTTGCCCCGTCCAGCCCAAGAATATCGTTGTATTCGGTGGTAGTGGGAATTTCCAATGCCTTGGCACAGGCAACTCCCTCATTCTGAATCAGGGGATCTGCCACCAGAAGCACTTTAAGCTCCATGGGTGCAAAAACTGAATCCATCAGGCGATTAATTATCTCACAGCACGGATCATTCCCGCCGATGATTGCGATATTCCGTTGGTTCAGGTCAAGCTTCATGACTATTCCTTCCTTTTTATTATCAGGCCATGATAAACGCCTATCTACACTATATTAAAAGAACAACAAGGTGACAACCACAAAGGTCGGAATGAGAAACACCAATGAATACTTAAAAATGTATCCAAAGAAACTGGGCATCTCCACACCGGATTCAGTTGCAATGGACCTGACCATGAAGTTAGGGGCATTACCGATATAGGAGCAGGCACCAAAAAACACAGCTCCGGCAGACACCGCCTGGAGATAAATGGCATGGTCGGTCATGAGCAGAGGTACTGACTGGCTTTCGGTCATGCCGGCGTAAAAGCTGCCCAGTGCGGTATTGAAAAAGGTGAGGTAGGTGGGGGCATTGTCCAAAAAGGCAGACAGTATTCCCGTAACCCAGAAGTAATGCACAGGCTCCTGAACCGCGTTGATCAAAAAGGCAAATCCTCCCTTGGATCCGGCCTTAAGCAGGAGCAGACACGGAACCATGGTAATAAATATTCCGATGAACAGGTAGGCCACCTCCACAATAGGAAACCAGGAAAATTCATTTTCTTCCCGCAAAGGCCTTGGGGTCACCCAGAGAGATGCCAATCCAAGCACGATGAGAAGCCCGTCCCTGACCCAGTCCTGAACCGCCCGGTGGATACCGAAGGTCGAGACCTCTCCAAGATCCAGAATCCCGCTCATGAGTACGGCACCCACAACACCTGCCAGAAAAAGAAAATTATAGATTCCTACAAGACGCAAGGGAGCTTTTTCACCGTCGTCCGGCGGCGAGCCTCCCCCCTCCTTTTTATAATAATAGGAATCCAGACAAAAATAGACCGCCAGCAGAATACCTGCGGTCAGCAGCATGTGGGGCATAATCTTAAATGTCCAGAAAAAATCAACTCCATGAAGAAACCCTAAAAAAAGCGGGGGATCACCCAGAGGGGTCAGCGCCCCTCCCACATTGGCCACCAGAAAAATAAAAAACACCACCATAAAGGTTTTATTTTTTCTGTGGGCATTGGCCCTGATAAAGGGCCGGATCATGAGCATGGCAGCCCCCGTGGTCCCCATCCAGGACGCCAGTAATGCTCCGATGAGGATAATCACGGTATTTACAACAGGGGTTCCTCTCAGGGTTCCCCGGAGCAATATCCCGCCGGAAATGGTAAACAAGGCCCAGAGCAGTATAATAAAAGGTACATAATCTGCTAAAATAATGTGAAAAATCTCATAAACCGCGAGCCCTTTGTAGGCCACGGTAAAAGGAATGGCCAGACAGGCCGCCCAGAAAGCTGAAATTTTACCAAAATGATGGTGCCAGAAGGTCCCTGCAATCAGAGGAAGCAGGGCAATGGACAGAAGCATGCAGGCAAAGGGGATACAGGAGTAAAGGGGCAGTTCCTCCCCCAGGTTTCTATGTCCGTTATGCCCATCTGAAGAGCCGTTGGCCTGTTCATGAGATTTTTCCTGACCCTGGACTTCCGGAGTATCGTGGGTGGCATCAGCGGCATCCCCGTTGGCCGATGACGCATACCCCAAGGGAACCAATATCAGAAAAGCAAAGAAAACTATAAGAGAAGTGATAACCGCACGTTGATCCAACCTCATGTTCCAATCCCCCTGGGGTTTCTGGGTGCTGTTTCAGCCACGCCCGTTGGATTGGTACCGCCCTGCCGATGCTGCGCAGTTGGAGATCCCTGATGAACGCGACGCTGACTGAATCAAGCTGTAACCGAACAATAACAGGACACGCAATTTACAAATGCATTATAAAATCACTAATCGATATCATGATAAAAGTCAAGGTGAAACCCAGAAGGCAACAGGGCTAATGCCTGTAACTTATCCCTAACTATGATTTTTGGATAATTACGCTGTACAGGTAAACGCAGATGAAACCATTACAATGACGTAAGTGATTATAACGTAAAGGATAAAAAATCATACCAAGTCTACATTCCCCCCTGACTATCACCTTGCCAACCCCGGGGGTGATATGATAAATCGTTAGTGTTACGAAAATCCAAACATAATCTCGGAGACGGACGATGCCATCTCGGATACTTGACATAGCTGTGGATCTGGAATGGTTTTCCTACAGGGGATTTTGCTGCCGTGGTCCGGCTGTGCCCCACCGAAATTTTCCGACACAGGAGTTACTATAAAATTGCCCATGATACAGCGACACCCTAATATCCCAGTCAGGCCCCAAAACAGATAATGAGAAAAAGAACCTCTGACAACTACAAATTTTTAATGATCCTGGCGTTCCAGCAGGAATTCATTGATAAAAAAACCTTTGACCGGTGTGGGAAACTGGCCCAAAAAGCCGACAACAAACCAAGGGCAGTTATTGAGTTTCTAAACCAGGGCCATATGAAAAAGCCCCAGTTCAACCGTCTGCTGGAGCTATACAAAATATTTCTTACCCGCCAGGAGAAGCTGCATTTCGGAGAACTTGCGGTTGCCCTGAAATTTTTACCTTATGCCACGGTGGATGTGGCACTGGAAAAACAGAAAGAAATATTAAATAAGGGGAAAAAACTTAAAATCGGAGAACTCCTCGTGGCGGCAGGAGTTATAACTGCGAAACAAAGGGATCTTATCCTTTTGAAACAGCAGCGGGATTTTTCCACCCGCCTCAGAAAGGTATCCGCTTCCCCGTCGGACATGAAAGAAATCAGAGGGGATGTTATTACCCTTTTGATCCAATCAGACGGCTTGAAAGCATTTGTGAGAAAAAACGGCAGGGATGAAGCCCTGCCGACCCCGGATCAGACCCTCTCTTTCATGGCAGCCCACGGGGTGACTTACGGGCTTGCCCCCAAAGAGGATATATACCGCTTTTTAGCTTCGGATATCACCAACGACAGCCTCTTCCTTGCAGCCCAGGGCACTCCCATGGTCCAGTCAAAAGATGCCTTTGTGGAATATCTCTTTGATGATGCCTTTTTAACCTCGGGCAGCCAGAATGAAGACGGGACCATGGACTTCAAAGACCGGGGCAGCTTGCCCACGGTCAATCCGGGGGATATCCTTGCCAGAAAGCACCTGCCGGTTGAAGGCGTAACCGGAGTCAATATTTACGGGGATACCAT
>PIVQ01001192.1 GCA_003354055.1 Desulfobacteraceae bacterium
ACACCGATGTCTCAGCCCATTTTTTCGGTTTTACCGCAGGAGTAGGTGTCGGTATTATCGGACTGCCCCTGATCCATGTCTGTTCCGGATTCGCCTCCGGGCCTGATTCAAGATGGGGGGTCTGGCTAAACCGTCTGGCCTTAGCCCTGACCATGGTTATTATAGGATTTGCCCTGATCAGAGGGTTTTCATTTCTTTTTTAACCCCCTAATATTTATCAAACCTTAAGATTTGAACTTTTTTGCACCACATTGTGGGAGTCAAATCATGAATGGAATCCTTTTGTTTTCAATTGTTTACAAACTTCTTTTGATTGCCCGGATATTGTGGTAAGGATGCTTTTGTAACCTAAGGATCGGCTCCAAAATTACTTGATCTTTTGTTTTTAAAATACCCAGTTGGGGTCTTTTGTAAAAATACCCATTTAAGGGGTTTTGGAAACAATTTAGATCAAGTTATTTTGTAACGATTCCTAAGAATAGGAATCAGCGGATTCAGCTCAGCGGATCAGCCCCAAGCGTACGCTAAACTTGTAATACACGGAACTTGCATTTTGAGATTGGAGGACATCTATGAATGAAACATCTCCCGAAATCCTGATCCTGGGCGGTGGCGTGGCCGGTATGTCGGCTGCCCTTGCCCTGAAACATCAGGATGTCTTGGTTCACCTAATTGAAAAACGAGATTGCCTTGGCGGTAATACTGCTTCCTGGGCCTGTATGGCCACTCAGACCTGCCAGAACTGCGGTGCCTGTCTGAGCACGGAAATGGCAGACCAGATCAAACAGACAGATAATATTACCATCCATTTCAATACCCGGATAACAGCGGTAAACAGAACGGACAAGGGCATGGAAGCGGTATTGTCTTCAGGAAAAACCCTGTCCCCTGCCAAAACCATTATAGCCACAGGATTTACCCCGTTTGACCCAGGCAATATTCCCTCATACCATACGAATACCTTAGATAAAGTCATTACCACAGCCCGCCTCAACACCCTGATCCGGGAAGAGGAATTGACCGGATTTTTAGGAAAGGCAGGCACGGCTCCAAGAATCGCCTTTCTCCAGTGTGTGGGTTCCCGCGACCGCAAGGCAAACAGGGATTATTGCTCCCAGGTCTGCTGTAAGATATCCATGCGTCATGCAAAAAAACTACTCCATTTGCTGCCTGATGCAGACATCAGCCTTTTTTACATGGATCTCCAGATCATGGGTAAAGAGGCCAGAATCGCAGCAGACCAATTATCCAAAGAAATCTCCCTGGTCCAGGGGGTTCCGGCGGAGATCCTTGAGAATCCTGCCACCCGCGGTGTCACCATGGTCACCGAAGATCCGGCCACCCTGTCACGGAAATCCATGGAATTCGATCTGATAGTACTTTCTGTGGGTATGACTCCGCCCGAAGACGGCAAGGCCACCTCCGACCTTATCGGGGCAAAGCCGAATGCATGGGGATTTTTCAATACTAAAAATGCTGATCCCGGCCGGGATATGGTAGTGGCCGGCTGTGCCAAAGGCCCGAAAGACATTCTTTCCGCCCGCCAGGATGGTCAGCTTGCAGCAGCACAGGTACTTAAAGAGCTCAACCTGACCAAGACGCCGGATACGGGTATTGCCGTCATAGGCGACGGACCTGCGGCAGTTACCATTGCAGATGCTGTTGCATCCCAGGGATATCCCGC
>PIVQ01001193.1 GCA_003354055.1 Desulfobacteraceae bacterium
AATATCTTTGAAAACATTCCACAGGAGGAATACAGAAGATGGCTAAGGAAAAATTTGAGCGGAACAAGCCGCATGTGAACATAGGTACAATCGGTCATATCGATCATGGTAAAACTACTCTGACTGCTGCAATCACCAAGCTTGCCTTTATGAAGGGTAATGGGACTTTTGTTCCTTTTGATGAGATTGACAAGGCGCCTGAGGAAAGAGAGCGCGGTATCACTATTGCTACTGCTCATGTTGAATATGAGACTGATAATCGGCATTATGCTCATGTCGATTGTCCGGGCCATGCCGATTATATCAAAAACATGATCACCGGTGCTGCTCAGATGGACGGCGCGATTCTCGTTGTAAGTGCGGATGATGGCCCCATGCCCCAGACTCGTGAGCATATTCTGCTTGCCCGTCAGGTTGGTGTGCCAAAAATCGTTGTCTTCCTGAATAAATGTGACATGGTTGATGATGAAGAGCTGATCGAATTGGTTGAGATGGAACTTCAGGAGCTTCTGGATACTTATGAGTTCCCCGGTGACGATACTCCCATTATTCGTGGTTCCGCTCTCAAAGCTCTTGAAACAGAAGATATCGACTCTGATGAAGCCAAACCAATTTATGAGCTTCTCGACGTTCTTGATGATTATGTTCCTGAGCCCGAAAGAGATACCGACAAACCCTTCCTTATGCCCATTGAGGACGTTTTCTCAATCTCCGGTCGTGGTACTGTTGTTACCGGTCGTATTGATCGTGGTATTGTCAAGACTGGCGAAGAAGTTGAAATCGTTGGTATTAGAGAAACTCAAAAAACAGTTTGTACCGGTGTTGAGATGTTCAGAAAACTTCTGGACGAAGGTCAGGCCGGTGATAACGTTGGGCTGCTTCTCCGTGGTACTAAGAGAGAAGAGGTTGAGCGTGGTCAGGTCGTTGCCAAGCCCGGTACCATTAATCCCCATACTAAGTTCAAAGCTGAGATGTATGCCCTGAGTAAAGAAGAGGGTGGTCGTCATACACCGTTCTTCACCGGTTACAGACCTCAGTTCTTTTTCAGAACAACCGATATTACTGGTGTTCTGACTCTGGACGAGGGTGTTGAGATGATCATGCCTGGTGACAATGCCACCATTAACGTTGAGCTGATCAACCCCATCGCAATGGAAAAAGAGCTCCGTTTTGCGATTCGTGAAGGTGGACGTACTGTAGGCGCCGGTGTTATCGGTCAAATCGTAGAATAAGAAAGAACAATTAACATGTTGAAAACTAAGATAAGAATAAGGCTCAAAGCCTATGATCATAAGTTGCTTGATCAATCTTCAGTAGACATTGTTGATACTGCAAGGAAAACCGGCGCCAGAATAGTGGGGCCGGTTCCCCTCCCTACCAGAATTAATAAGTTTACTGTACTGCGTTCCCCCCATGTAAATAAAAAATCACGGGAGCAGTTTGAGATCAGAACGCACAAGAGGATGATGGATATTCTTGAGCCCACACAGCAGACCGTTGACGCGCTGATGAAGCTTGATCTTTCTCCTGGCGTTGATGTCGAAATAAAACTTTAGGTCATTAGCAGGAACAAACAGATTATGAGTGCATTACTTGGAAAAAAAATCGGGATGACCAATGTGTTTTCCTCCGATGGAAAACTCGTTCCTGTTACTGTGTTGCAGGTCGGACCATGCGTGGT
>PIVQ01001194.1 GCA_003354055.1 Desulfobacteraceae bacterium
CAAAAACTTCACCTTCCCACTCCCAATGGATTTGTCGTTACCACCAATGCATTTCATTATTTTCTTTTAGAGAACAAACTGCAGGACCCCATAGATAAAAGCCTTGCAGTACTTGATATCGAAAATTCGTCATCGTTAAAAGAGGCGGCCCGGCAAATTGAAACCCTGATATTAAACGCGCAGATACCGGATGATCTGGAGCGTGCCATATTAAATGCGGCAAGCGGTCTTCGTTACAAAGAGATGCACCTTGCACTTCGCAGCAGTGCGGTAAAAGAGGACGGTAGCATCTCTTTTGCAGGGCAGTATGAAACTGTTTTAAATGTGACCCCAAAAGATATTTTAAAAGCATATAAAAAGGTCATTGCCAGCAAGTATTCGGCAAAGGCCCTGTATTACCGGATCAGCCACGGCATACAGGACGATGAAACCCCCATGGCCGTGCTTGTCCTTGAAATGGTTGATGCTGCCGCAGCCGGTGTTATTTATACCGGTTATCCGGATAACGGTATGTCGGATAATTTAACCATCCACGCGGTTCACGGACCGGGAGAGCGGCTTGTGGATGGAAAAACATCACCTGTTTCCATCGTTGTTTCAAAAAAAAATCCTGACGCCATTGTCCGTATAAATGGGGGTGACGATTTTTCCATTCCTCTTGATGAGCCTTCTGTATTCACCCTTGCCAGGTGGGGCAATCTGATTCACAAACATTTTAAAACACCGCAGGATATTGAATGGTGCCAGGACAAATCAGGCCGACTTTTTGTTCTTCAGTCAAGGCCGTTGGGTATCCTGACCCCGAATGTTCAAAAACAGGAAACAAAACACAAACCGATTAAGAACAGGTGCCTGTGTAAAGCAAGGGAATCTGTCTGCCCCGGTGTTGGGTCCGGACCTGTTTACAGGCTTTCCCATTATTCTGAAGCCGGTAGGATTCCCAAAGGTTCGGTGGTGGTGACAAGACAGGCCCCTCCGCAACTGGTCACAGGAATCCATCACATGGCGGCAATTATTATAGAAACCGGCAGCCGGGCCAGTCATTTTTCTTCCATTGCCAGAGAATTTGGTATACCCGCGGTTGTAGATGTCAGATCCGGATTTAACACACTTGCCACAGGAGACATGGTTACGGTGGATGCGGACAGCGGCAATGTGTATGAAGGACTTGCCAAATCTTTGATTAAAAGAAGACCGCCTGCCCGGGAAAATTTCAAAACAAGCGCGTTTATGAGGAAATTAAGGTATGTGATTAATTTTAGCGTTAAATTAAAATTTACAGATCCGGAATCCGAATCTTTCGTGCCCCACGCCTGTCGATCCATCCATGACATTATCCGGTTTACCCATGAAACAGCCATGAAAGAGATGTTTCTGTCCGGCAACCGGAAGGGCACACGAAAAAAAGGGGCAAAAAAACTGATATCCGGTATCCCCATGCTCTTTTATGTTCTTGATGTGGGTGCCGGGATAAAAGACAGCTCAAAAAATGAAAAAATTCTGCGGCCGGACAACATTGCCAGCATTCCCATGAAGGCCCTGTTCAAAGGTCTTTTAAACCCCGGCATCTGCTGGTCTGAGACCACCCATTTTGACTGGGAAGAATATGATAAAATCGTCATGAACGGCGGTATTATCAGTGCTGATTCACCATGGTTCGGAAGTTTTGCCATTGTTTCAA
>PIVQ01000390.1 GCA_003354055.1 Desulfobacteraceae bacterium
GATACAGGAGAATGCAAGAAAAAAGGCCGGAGAAAATCATCCCCGGCCTTACGCGCATATTTATCTGCGTTTTTAACGTGTAAATAAAGACAGGGGAGAGGGGCAAATGCTGTCCATCACTGCCAGATCATTTGCAGCGCAATACCCTTTGGATACCCAGCCCTCATCATAGCCTTTTTGAGTGATGACCTGGAGATGGGTATGATAAAACCAATTGCCGTTTTCATGGAAATCACCGATCCTTGCAAAGACCTCGCCGGCCTTGAATGCTGCCCCAACGTCAGGAAGAAGTTCTTTGTTCAGATGACCGTAAATGCTGTAAAACGTTTCAAAATAGGGACTATCGTGGCGGAGGAGGACATTGCCGCCGTAATTTCCCTCACCCTCTTCATAGTAACTTTCCTGGACAACCGCATCTAAGGGGGCATAAAGCGGGGTGGCCAGATCCACGATAATATCCAGTCCCAGATGGAAGTACCGTTCCTCTTCCCGCATCTGGGGGTACTGAGAGAGAATGGTCTGCCGGTCTTCGAGATAAGAGGCCAGCCCCCAGGTAAACCGACCCTGCATTTTCACCTCCAGCCAGGCCTGAAAGGCATGCTGGTCCAGGATATCCACCTCATTGAACACGGGAGATCCAACCGACAGATCCACTACAAAAGGATCGCCGGAAAGCCCTTTGAATACAGGCTGGATATCAACTTTTTCACTATACGCCACATAGGGATACTGCATCTTAAGTCACCTCAGGATATGGGAAAATCATTTGTTTTGATCAGGCCTTTAACCGGCACCAGAGGGTACCCGTCCTCGCCAAATGCCACTGTATCTGGAAACTCAAAGTTTCTATCCATGGCCTTATAGTAGGATAATTCATAACAGCCAAGCTTTATTTTCAACCCGTCTTCGTCCCTGACAAACCGGGACGTGAGTCCGTAGTCGACCTCGCCCAGGGGGGTGGCCATTATATACCGCGGAATTTCCCTGCCTGATCCTTCCCGTCGGACCCGGGTGGCAATGTCAATGACATCGTAGGAATCCACGGGGAACTTTTCGTTCCAGGCATCCTGGACCGGTGTGCCGGTCACATACAGATGGTGAAACTCCATCCCTGCAGCTCTCAGGGCATGGGCCAGGTCATGGATGGCCTGGTCTGAGTCATTCACACCGCCAAGCAGGGGAACATTTGCATACACGGTGATCCCACGGTTGTTCAAACGGCGGGCCAGGGCGGCATGCATCGGGGTGATCTCGTCTGCCAGCAGGGCCCAGGTTTCGATTTCCAGACGCAGGGGACCAACCACGGACAGCCGGTTCAAATCTCCAAGAGTGGTAATAACAGCCCGCGTATACGTCTCAGGGGCCTGAACAAAGGCCGCGGACTTAATCCGGACCGAATTGACATGGGGAACATCTTTGAGACGCTTTACAAGCCGGCAGATATCATACAAATTGTCACTTACATCCCCTTCTCCTGAAATAATGACATCCGTGATCCATGGATCATTTTGGATATATGCCAGTTCGGAATCCCCTCCGGCGGGTGACAGCCTGACACGGGTTTTATGGAGACGGTCCAGATGAGCCAGACCTGTAGTTACAATGGAACTCCCGGTCTGACAGACGGTTGCAAGGTTCTGCCGCAACCGTTCCACCTCGTCTGGTGAGGCAGCCGGATTCATAGCGGCCTGCTTTGCGGGGCGGTTGCCGATGAGGTAGTCATCCGTTCCGATCTTTGCCATATACTGGATATCAATGGTGCCCTCGTCATTGATCCGGATATTGGACAGTTCATTTGCCAGGGGGGCAAATTGCTTGAAGTACTCTGGCGTATAGGGAGTGCGGATCCATATAAAGTTCTCGTTGCCCTCAACCCGTTCCACTGCCCAGCCGCTGGAAAACCAGTCCATCTTTCCGATCGGAGTGGCGGTACAGATCCTCGGGATAGCCCGGTCTGACAGATGGGCTCTCATGTCCACAGCTGTGTCGATACCGTCCGACAGTGGTTTCCAGTAGATGGAATTACCGTGGATGGGACTGCAGGGGATATAAAGGTAATGAAGTTCAGCCCCGGCGCCTCGCAGCAGATTGAACAGCCTTACAAGTTCCGGCCCGGTATCATTGCAGTCGCTTAGAAACGGGGTCTGAATGTAAACGGCAATCCCGTTTTTCACAAGGTCGGAAATAATCTCAAGGCTTTCGGGTGAGACCTCATCCGGATGGATAAAATGGGTGGCCACCTCCATGCGTTTCCCATGCTGCTGGAGTTCGTAACTTTTCTGCTTAAGGTATTTGAGGTAGGCGCCCTCATGTTCCAGGAAAAGATCAGGATAATAGGCAATGGACCGGGTGGCCAGACGCAGGGTCTGGACATGGGGCACGGTCATTAGGCCGTCAATGGTAGCCGCCATGTTGGCGCGGTTCATGAACGGATCGCCGCCGGTGACCACAATTTCCTTTACCCGCGGCGAATTTTCCACGTGTATAACAGCATTGTACACATCTTCCGGTGTGGGATTGGCCTCGTTTCTGGCATCCTTGTGTTTTCTAAAACAGAACCGGCAGTAGACCGGACATGTCATGTTAAGGAGAAAAATCACACGATTCTGGTACATCTGTTCCAGAAGTCCGTCGTGGAACTGGCCGATCCAGGTATTGGTATGGCCGATGGATTCCAGCTCCTCAACAAAGGGCAGGTATTGGTAGGCCACATCCTGGGACACCATCATCTGACGGATGGTATGGCGGGAAAGCCGAACCGGATACCGCTCAATAACCGCCTGGAGATCTTCCCTCTGATCGTCCGGGATATTCAGATTGGTTGCCCTGACCAACTGTTCCGTATCTTTGACGGACACATAGCCGTGCCCTGGAATAATCGCCTCCAGAAGGGCCACCAAAAACATAGACGGCAATGGGAAACCGTTCAGCGAAAGGCCTTTTCCCCTGTCCCTGCCGATGGCGTCAACGATGTTCCGAAAAAAAACCTGAGGATCACCTTCAAAGCCTGTGACGGCAAGAAGATTCTCCAATTTTGTTTTTCCGCTTCCTATACCTGCCGCTTCGACAAACGGCCTGCCGCAAAATTGTTCATTGCCGTAAACATTTAAAAATTCGATCCCGGATTGAACAAGCGTTACCAGGGGAACGTCCACCTGTTTGTCTGCAAACTGAAACCACGCACTGATAATGGGTTTTGTATCTGTCACACCTACACCTCTTCTGCCTTAAAGATATAAAAAACAATATTTTCTGAAAATCCAAATCCAAGGATCCCCCCCAGCACCTTGTCTTCTTTGCCGGGCAGCACCTGGATCACCAGGTATTCCATGGCAAGATCCATGTCCACCACCTGCTGCCAGGGCAGGTCCTTTTCCTTTAAAAACCCGTAGACCCTGTGGCCGGGATCAAATATGGATTCGCCCTGGTGTTTTAAATCATGCTCAAAAATGACGTAGCTTGCCGCAGGATCCAGTCCCTGTTTGATCCATACGAAATTTTTCTTTACAGGACCGGAATTGGAAGGAAATTTATCCATGTTCAGCCCTGAGGGCTCATCCGTTCAAAAACCTGCAGTGAAACGGATCCGCCTGGATAAATACGGCATCCCCCCTGCGATAGGGGGAGCGTTTGACAAAATTGATCACATGGAGAACCTGTCCGGATGAAAGTTCCACAAAGTAGCTGACCTCTCCGCCCATATAGCTTCTGTCCACAATTTTCCCGGTGAAGTAGTTCATGCCCTCTTCACGGGTCAGGTCCTCCCTGTATCCCAGGGTCATTTTCTGGGCCCGGATCACGATTTCGGCCCGGTCTCCTTTGGCAAAAGGTCCGGCCGGATTCGCAAGGACAATGCTGTCATCCGCCAGTCTCACCATGAGGTATCCGTTCTCCTTTGCCTCCACCGTGGCATCTATAAAGTTGGAATGACCTAAGAAATCAGCAACAAAATGATTTGATGAATCGTTGTAGACCTCTTCGGGGGTTCCCTCCTGCTGTACCACCCCGTCCTTCATCACCACGACCTTGTCGGACATGGACAGGGCTTCCCGCTGGTCATGGGTAACAAAAATCGTTGTCACACCCAGATCCTGCTGAAGGTTGTCAATCTCCCGGCGCATGTCTTCCCTTAAATTCTCATCCAGGGCAGACAGCGGTTCATCCATGAGCAGAACATCCGGTTCAATGACAATGGCCCTGGCCAGGGCGATCCGCTGCTGCTGACCGCCGGACAACTGGGAGGGCATTCGGTCGCCCACCCCGGGCAGTCTTACGGTTTCCAGCGCCTTTTCAACCTTGGCCGCGGCTTCAGCCTTTGAAAATCCCCGGTATTTCAGCCCAAAGGCCACATTGTCAAATATGGTTTTATGGGGAAACAAGGCATAATTCTGAAAAATCATGCCCAGATTCCGCTTGTTGATAGGGGTATCGTTAATGCGTTTACCCTTGATATAGATATCCCCACAGGTCGGGGTTTCCAACCCTGCCAGCATCCTGAGCAGGGTGGTTTTTCCACAGCCGGACGGCCCGAGCAGGGTCACTAACGCCCCTTCCGGGATCTCAAGATCCATCCGTTTTACCGCTTCGACGTTACCGAACCGCTTTTCAATATTACTGAACTTTACAAATGCCGGGTCTTTATCTGCCAAACCTTTTCTCCACAATTTTCACCCCAAAGGGGGATAAGGTTGCGGTGCACGGGACAGGCCCGCGCACCGGTTCATCACCTAGCGGTGATTCAATATACTAATTTCTGCTTAGGAATCGTTACAAAATAACTTGATCTAAATACCCTGAAGGGCAGAAGCTTGTTTCCAAAAACCCTCAAATGGGTATTTTTTAAACAAAAGATCAAGTAATTTTGAAGCCGATCCTTATCCGGCCATGACCCGGTCCCATTTTTCCGCCCAGTCCAGCTGATGGCCGTTCCAATAGGCAGGATCTGCAAACAGGTAGCCGTCAAGCTTGCCTGTAGGATCAAAGGCCGGCAGTTTTTTAACTTCATCAGGCATGGGGACCTTGGTGGGATCCAGTGACGTCGGATAATTCTGACCCTTGGCAACGGCAATGGCGGCCTCAGGCTCCAGCATGAAATTCAACAGTTTCTGGGCAACATCCAAATCAGTTCCCTTGAGCACATACATGTACTCCATCCAGGAGTAGGTACCGTCCGGAGCAAGGTATCCAATGGGGTGCCCCTGTTTCTGGAGGGCAGCCACCCGGCCGGACCAGGCGACAGTCGCATAGATTTCACCGTTGCCCAGCAGACTCATGAGTTCGGATCCTGATGCCCAGTATTTTTTAATCAGTTTACGCTGGGCCTTAAGCGCATCCCAGACCGCACCCTCATCCGTGATGTTGTTGGGGCTTTGGCCGGTGTGCAGGGCTGCGTACCACATATTGGTCCTGAAATCTCCGCCCCAGGTTCCCAGTTTACCTTTCAGGCTCGCGTCGAAAAGCAGGGAGGCTCCAAGTTTTTCCGCCTTTTCCTTGGATATTTTGTCCGTGTTATAGGCAATGCCGGTCTGGCCTAAGTCATAGGGAACCGCGGACAGGGTGCCACCGGAGATGCCTTTAAGGGTATCGGTCATCTTGGTCATGACGTTTTTCAGATTGGGAATCTTGGCCTCATCCAGGGTAACACCGAATCCTAAGTCCGTATACCTGGCATAGTCGTACACCGCACTGAGATGAGCGATATTAAACTCACCTCCGGGCGGATAGGAGGCTTTCACCTGGGTTAAAAAGGCATCCATACCGGTAAAGGCAGCATCAACAACCTTGATTCCGGATGCCTTGGTAAAGGGATCAAAGGCAAACTGCCGCAGGGCCTCGGAGGTGGAGCCGCCCCAGGAGTGGCAGGTAATGGCTTTGCTGCCGGAAAAGGCCTGTTTCACTAGGCCAAAGGGGCCGCCCAGGACGCCCAGCGTAGCGCCGGCAATGCCGGCGAACTTAACAAAATCCCGGCGGGAAATCTGTCCGTCTTTGTAAGCCAAGTGTACGTCATCCAATCTTTTTTCCAGCTCTTTAACCATTGATCTCTCCTTTTATCTAAGCGTTAAGGTTTCCGGAACTATCAAAGGTTCCGGGTGCCGTGATCTAATATTTTAACCGTTATTTTCCAATACCCCTGGCAAACCTGCGGGTCAGATAGCCTGCCAGCAGCGGCGTGGAAATGGTCAGGACAATCATCACCGTGCCCAGGGCATTTATTTCCGGGCTGATGGAGTTTCTCAGCATACCGAATATTTTTACCGGCACGGTCTGATTTTGGGCGGTTGCCCAGAACAGGGTGGCGGTGACATCGTCAAAGGATATGGTGAAGGAAAACAGCATGCCTGCAAAAATGGCCGGGGCCAACAGGGGGAAAGTCACCTCCCTGAACGTATGGAAAGGACTTGCCCCCAGAGACAGGGCCGCCTCCTCATATTCCCGTTTTATTCCCACAAGCCTTGCCTGGACGATGAGCAAAACATAGGGCAGGGTCAGAACTACATGGCCGATGAGCAGCATGGCAAAACTCTTTGGCTGCTGCAGCCAGCGGATAAACAAAAGCAGGGCCACACCGAGGACCACCTCGGGAACCATGATAGGTGCAATAAGCAGGGTATTTATAAACTCTTTTCCACGGAATTCGTACCGGATAAAGGCCATGGCCGCAGGGACCCCGATAGCCGTTGAAAATACTGCGGTGAGCGACCCTAGTACCATGGAATTTTTAAAGGCATCCAGAATGGTTGAGTTATGGGACAATTTTACAAACCACTTAAAGCTGAACCCCTCCATGGGGAAGGAGCCGAACTGCTGCGGGT
>PIVQ01001195.1 GCA_003354055.1 Desulfobacteraceae bacterium
TCATTGTCAATGGCCGATCCCAGGAAAATAATCCTGTCTTTCAAAAGCCGCGAATAGATATCGTAGGCACGTTCTCCTCTGTTGCTCTGTTCAACAACCATCGGAATAAGAGGCACGATTCAACTCCTTGTCATTATCTTTATGTCATTATCCGCGCCCAACGGAATCAATGATTATTCTTCAGTTTGTTCGGAAGCTTTGTCTTCTGCATCCGATTCGGCAGTCTTGGGCTCAACTTCGGTGACACTGCCTTTTTCTATTATAAGATCAACGGCCTTTTTTTCAAGCTGCGTATGTTTATAATAATCAAGTTGCTTGGGATCCATGTTAAAATAATTCTTAATTGCATCCACGGAAGCATTCATACCCTGGGCCATCTCTTCAAAACTTTTATCCAGCTCTTCTTCGGTCAATTCCAGTTTTTCCTGAGTGATCATTTTATCAAGAATCAGGTGGCGTCTGGCCTGTTTTTCCGCCACATCTCTGTACTGGGTTTTCATGATTTCCTTGGAAAGGCCGGCTTCCTCAAGACTGGTATTGTTCTGTGTATAGGCCTGCTCGGTCTCAGCAATAATACCGTTGAGTTCACCTTCAATCATGGCTTCGGGCACTTCAAACTCAATCTTCTCCAAAAGATTCTGGAAAATCTGCTCGCTCATCTCGTGTTTTACCCGCTGGGCAATACCAGCCTCAAGATTTTCACGAATAGAGGTTTTCACTTCATCAAGAGTTTCAAATTTTCCCAGATCTTTAACCAGGTCATCATTGGCTTCAGGCAAAACTTCTTCCTGGATCTCTTTGAGAGTTACCTTATAAACAATGGTTTTCCCCTTGAGATTGTCATCGTAATAATCATCTGCGTAGGGTACTTCAATTTCAAGATCCTGAACCGGAATGGCACCGATAAGTTTTTCCGAGAATTCCTTTGGCAGAGTACCCTGATTGATTCCCATGACATAGTTCTCAATCTTAGGAGCCGGATCAAAGGCCTCTCCGTTGAGAAACCCTTCATAATCAATGAGGACAAAATCAGTATCCCCTACCGGACGCTCTTCGGTTACGGTTTCTTTTTTGGCCATGGTCTTCTGGATCATGTAAATCTGGCTGTCGATTTCAGCATCAGACACTTCATACTTAGTTTTTTCAAGCGCAATGCCTTCAAACTCGACATCAGCAAGTTCCGGCTTTATTTCCACTGTAATATCAAAGACATAATCAGCTTCAGGATTCAGCTCAGGGGGATCCATCTGAGGTCCGCCCACAATATTAAGCTCATGCTCCTGAATCGCCTCGATAAATACTTCCTGGATCATGCGGGGTGCCACGTCTGCATGAACATCTGTAGCAAAACGATTTTCAAGAACTTTTCTGGGGATTTTACCTTTTCTAAACCCTTTGATGTCTGCGTTCTTTTTCAGTTCATTGTAGGCCTTATCCAATTCTTTTGCGACTTTTTCTTTGGGAATTTCAAAAGAGAGCACCTTTTTGACACTACTCTGATCTTCGATTTTTACCTGCATGATTCTGTCCTGTTGTATTCGATTAAATTAGTGCTATTGGTAAACACTGCTTCAAAAAATTAAAAAAATATGCCATAACTATTCAATTGTATGACATAAACACTTTACACAAAGTCTACTAAAATAACGCGTATATATAAAGGTGTCAAGCAAATTGGCC
>PIVQ01000391.1 GCA_003354055.1 Desulfobacteraceae bacterium
GCTAGGCACCCATGTGATCTTCAATTTTCCCGCCTTTTGTCATGAGAAGATTGGCCACCTTTGCCGTATCAATGACAGAGCCGCCGCCAACGGAAATCACCATATCGCATTTGTGTTTTTTTCCCAGGGCGGCACACTCCTGGACGGTGGTAATCCTGGAGTTGGGGGGCACCTTGTCAAACACGGCGGCAATTTTGATATCGGTTTTTTTAAATCCGTCTTTGACCTTGTCAACAAGCCCTGTTTTTAAAAGGATTTCATCTGTTACCAGTAATGCGTTTCTTTTACCGAATCTGGCCACAGCACCGTCAATTGAATCAAGGATGCCGATACCATAGACCAGTTTTGTGGGGAGGGAAAACTCAAAATAATCTGGAAGCATTTTTTTTCCTTTATGCCTGAATGGTGTTGATACGTTGAAATGAATTCGTAAATTGCCGTTTTCGAGCCTTTGCCGGGCCGGTGGCCAGCTGTCGGCGCGTAATTCCTCCTGGATCAGGGTGCGTAGCGAATCTCATAAACGATTTTCGATTTATGAGATTCGCTTTAAGCCACGGCGTGCAGTTCTGCCGGGGCGCTATGGTTTCTTACAAGGTTATTCAGAGAATCGGTGAAATTGCTGTCCTTATATAATAAGGATCCCTTATTCAACCCTTTCCCTTTCATGCAGGTCTTCAAACTGCGCAAGCTTTTCTTCGAGGGTGTTGACGCGCTGGCTTAACTCCGCAACCTGATTTTTTGTGGCAAGATTTGTTGCGGATAAGACTTCTTTGAGCCTCGCATCCACGGTATCGGAAATCCAGTCCTTTAGTGAGGTAGTATATCCGATGATCTCATTTTTCAGGCGGTTCCCCTCTGATTTTGAAATCTCCTTGTTCTTTACAAGGGTCTTAACCATGCTGTCAATTTCATCTTCAGCCAGGGTAAAGGATTTCTGCCATAAAGAGACATACCGTTTTGCATAATCGGTCAGGGCGTTCCCGCCTTTCCGGAACAGCTGGATCAGAACACCGGAGGATACGGTTCCGCCGCCTGCCTTACCACTTGTCGTTGCAATCAGTCCCGACACAATTGAAGCGGTCAGATCTTCTCCTGTTTCATTATCGATGATGACAATGTCTTCCCCCTGCTTGATCAGCTCGGAAAGTCGTTTTCTGGAGATGTATTTCTTATCTGTTGTGTCGTAAAGCTTCCTGTTTGCATACTTTTTTATATGGTGCATGTGATCCTCCAAAGCAACCCTTAAGTTTTATTAGTGCAGGGCTATATTTCTATGCTCTGGCAGTATTTGTCAAGGTGCTATGCTGATTTTGGAAATTAAGCCTTTGGAGCATCATCCTTTTTTTCAGCAAACAGCTTGTCAGCGGTTTTGGGTGCAACAGCAGGGTTTGCGGGTGCGGCGGGCTTTGCTGCTTTTTTCTTGGGTGTCGCTGCCTTTGTCGCCTTTTTCTTGGTGGCTTTTTCCTGAGAAAGCTTCAGGGCATCGATCTTCTTGTTCAGCTCCTGGATATTTTTATCCAGTTTGGCCACCTGGTCCCGTGACGGCAGCTTTACAAGTTCCATGACCTTTTCAATTTTTGAATCGATCATTTCGCCGACCCATTTTACCAGCTTGTCTGTTTTCAGGAAGGGAAGCTCTGTTTTTTCTTTGGTCTTTTTTTTGCCTTCTTTTTTGGCAAACTGGGCAATAACCTTTGCCGTGATATCTTTTCCGGTCTTGGTCAGGGTCACTTTGATCTCCTCACCTTTTTCAATCATTTCCGCCAGTTTTTCCGGTTTGATGTATTTTTTTTCATCGATGTTAAAAAAACGGCCGTTTGCATATTTTTTAATGTTCAGCATGGTTCTCTCCTTCTCTTAATTAATGTGGGGTTATGCCTTTGAAAAGTCTTTGTTCAGGGCATCTACTTTTTTATTTACACCGTCTATACCTGCAACCAGGTTGTCAATTTCTTCTTTTGAGGGAAGATTCAGTTTTGAGGGGATGCAATTAATGCTGGAAGTGATCTTTTTTTCAATTGTCTTTTTCATGGGAATTTTGTCCAGTTGTTTTTTTCCCATTTCCTTGAATTCTTTAACAAGCAGTTTTGCGTCATTGTTGATGCCGTAATACACCTTTTTGGTTTCCACGTTTAATTTATCCAGTTTTTTACGGTAAGTCTGCTTTTTGTCCTCTACTTTTTTCTGGAAGGCTTTGATGCGGGCATCTTTTTCTTTCTCAATGGCTTCCCTGCTGTCGTCAATGAGGTCGTCTATGGTTTTAACCGGGTCTGCCTTGAGTTCTGAGAGGAATTCGCGACCGGAATCAACCGGTTTTTTTACAAATTTTTCATTATATTCGCTGACCTTGTCTTCAATTTTACCTTTTGTTTCATTTATGGTTTTCGTCACATAAAATCTGGATTCTTTTTTTGCAGTTTTTGCGGTTTTTTTAGTTGCCATTGTTTTTATCTCCTGAATTATTCGTATAAAGTCGATCACTATTTCTAACGCAGTGTGTCATGGGGAGAATATGATGCAGTGCGTTATAAATGTCAAGATTAATTTTTACTTTTTTTTAAAATAAAGTTAAATTTAAAACTGAGCGGTCGTTCAAAAGTGCCTAAAATAAAGGACTTTCCAATGTTCTTAAAATATATTCATAGTTTCCCAAATTCAAAAATCTAAAGTGTTGCTTTTTCTTCGAGGGGGGGGTATGTAAGTTGTTGTTCGATGCAAAATTTCAGATTCTGTTGGTAAATTAACTCGTTGTAACCCGTAGTAACTCGGAGGAAAGCACATGTCAGAGACGATGACACAAGCAGATAATTTCTGGTTATCCATGGATGAGCCTGTCAATTTAATGGTGATCACAGGATTTTGGGAGTTTGAGGAACCTCTGGATTACAACCGGCTCTATGCCACTGTTGAGGCCCGTCTGGCATCCTTTCCCAGATTCAGGCAAAAGGTGGTCCGGCCGAGAACCGGCCTGGGATTGCCCAAGTGGGTGCCTGATCCCCACTATGACTTAGCCTCTCATCTGCACCGTGTGGCCCTGCCTGCACCGGGTGATAAGAATGCGCTTTCCGCCATGATTTCTGGATTGATGACCACCTCCCTTGACCCCACAAAACCCCTGTGGAGTATGCATTTGATAGAAAATTACGGGAAGGGGTGTGCGCTTTTTTTCAAACTCCACCATTGCATCGCCGACGGGATTGCCCTCATGCATGTGCTCCATTCCACGGCAGATACGATACCGGATGCGCCCTGGCCCAAACCGGTTAAGCCGGAAACCTACAGAAAAAAGGCCTTTCCCCAGTTTTCCTTTGATTCAATGATATCCACTGCAAAGGATACCGTTCAAAAGGGGCAGGAGGTCAGCAAAGCCATATTAAAAGAGGTTGATAAGATTTCCGGTAATCCGGCCAGTCTTAAATGCATGATCAAAACAGCAGCCAGGCTTCCCGCTGATGTCGCCGATGTCTTGTCACGGCATACGGCCATGGGCTCGGATCCCAATACCGCCTTTAAGGGCAAACTCCAGGTGGCTAAACAGGTTACCTGGACAGATCCCATTCCCCTTGACCGGGTTAAAAAACTGGGGAAGGCCATCAGTTCAGCTACTCTGAACGATGTGCTTATCGCAACGGTCACAGGGTCGATGCGGCGATATCTGAAAACAAAAAATACACCCATCAATGAACTGGACCTTCGGGTGACGGTTCCTGTAAATGTGCGCAAGCCCGGTACGGAATTTGAGCTTGGAAACAAATTTTCCCTGGTTTTCCTGAAACTGCCCGTTTATCTGGAAGATCCTATCTTAAGGCTCAAGGAAGTCCAGCGCAGAATGGATAAACTTAAAAAATCTCCGGACCCCTATGTGAATTTCGGCCTGCTGTCTGCCATTGGATTTTTCCCCACAAAACTTGCACAGAAGGCTGCCCAGTTTTTTGGAAACAAAGCCTCGGGGGTGATGACCAACGTGCCGGGGCCAAGAAAACCCCTTTATTTTGCAGGAAAGCAGATTTCCAACATCATGTTCTGGGTTCCCAGATCAGGGGTTGTAGGCTTAGGGATCAGTATCTTAAGCTACAACAACAAGGTGACCATTGGTATTGCCTCGGATAAAGGCTTGATGCCGGATCCGGAGGTCTTCCTGGAGGGCTTTGAGGATGAGTTCAACTATTTAATCGATATTGTCCAGTCCGGCAAAATTAATGAAGGGCCTCTGGTTCTCCATGACAGGTTTGCTGAAAAGAAACAGGAAAAACAGACACCGGATGTGGACGAAAATAAAAGAAACGAAACCGTGAACGGCCGTTGCTCTGCCTTTACAAAAGCGGGCAAGCAATGCCGGAACAAGGCGGTTGCCGGAACTGCATATTGCCGGACCCACGGGCAAGGTCAGGGTGAAGACCAGAGTGAAGATCAGAGTGAGGACAGCCTTTTGAGTGATGTAAAACAGATCATGCGGGATCTTTCCGATTAGACCTGTGAAAGCCTATATTCGATTCAAAAGGGGCAGTTGCCATGGCTGAAAAAATATTGGAAAACAGTGACGGAAAATTTTACGTGGATACCCATTGCATCAATTGCTCGTTATGTGCGGAAAGTGTTCCAAGTGTTTTTGCGACCAATCAGGATGAGGGGTACGAATATGTCACGCGACAACCTGTTAGTGACGAAGAGTTCAAACTTATGGCTGAAATGATATGCCTTTGTCCTGCCAGTGCGATTCAGGATAATGGGTAGATGCGCAAGTTTTTTATGGGTGGTCAATGGGGTTCAATTTGAGGGGAGGAAGATGTGAAACAAGTTATTAGTGTCAGTCTTGGGGCTGCTAAGGATGATTATGAGTTTGAAACAGAATTCCTTGGCCAGCAGTTTCTTGTCCGCCGTATCGGGACTGACGGGAGTCGTGAAAAAGCCGCTCAAAAGCTGCTGGAATGTGACAAAGACGCAGATGTCATCGGTGTCGGCAGCATAAAATTCCCCCATGCCATTTCATCCAGGTACCTGTCCCGCAAACATGAGGATAAAATCAAAAGTCTGGGTAAGCGCATTCAAACCCCTGTGACCACCGGTGCCGCCTTAAGGGACGTCTCCTTTGAATGGTCCCTGCGGTTTGTGGAGCATAAGTTCAAGGACTATTTTAAGAACTCAAAAGTATTATTTTTGTCCGGTCTTACCAGTTACAAAATTGCCCGGGTTATGGCGGAGTATACGGACAACCTGACCTTTGCCGATCCGTTGATTGAAAATAATATTTCTAAACTTGTTCATTCCCTTAAGGGGTTTGAACGGTACGCCGGGGGTGCCCACGAGATCCTTGACTGGCTGCCCGGAAGAAGGCTGACCTCCTCTGTGGTGCCTTTGAAAAAGTGGAACAACTATGTGTTGAAAAAGGCCATGCAGAAGGCTTCCATCATTGTGGTGCCCCATTATAATTTTTATAAGTACCTGAGAGACACGTCCATAGAAGAGCTGGGCGGAAAGACGATTATCACCTCCACCGCCTATGATGACCGGGTTGAGTTTTTAAAGGCCCGTGGTGTTGATGTGATTATCGATACCACCCCGAAAATCTTGGAGCGCGTGGTTGCCCCCAACGTTATTGAGGCGTTGATCCTTGCGGCTCTGGAAAAAAAATCAGACATGGTCCATCCGGATGATCTTCTTGAAATTATCAGTATGCAGAAGATGGATCCAAGGATCGTTTACCCGTCAGGCCAGGAAAAACGGGTTAACCGGTTCGCCTTTGTCATTCATCCTCTGTCCAAGGAGTTTTTAAAGAAGGACAAGGCCGTTGATTTTGTCAGCGGGTTCACGCCGCCTGTTTTCCTTGACGCGGTTGAGAAGGTGGTGGCCTATGCTCCGCCGTGGGTGTACTCAAAGGTTACCGGCGTGAAATCACCCACCGGTGCGGAAACCGAAGGGTGGCTGATTACTGTGGGCGGAACACCGAAACAGATGCTGGCCCACAGTCCTGAATTTACCTATAAACGCCTGCTTCAGGCGGCCCGTATGGCAAAACGGATGGGGGCTCAGATCATGGGGCTCGGTGCCTTTACAAAGGTGGTTGGCGATGCCGGGGTAACCGTGGCAAAAAAGGCGGATATCCCCATCACAACCGGGAACAGCTACAGCGCCTCCGGGGCATTGTGGGCTGCGGCTGATGCGGTGCGCCGCATGGGGCTGATTGAGATTGAGCCCGGTAAAAAAATTGCAGCCAAAACACTGGTGCTGGGGGCCTCCGGTGCCATCGGGTCTGTGTGCTGCCGCCTTCTGGCCAAAGCCTTTGACGAGGTTGTTCTGGCAGGGCGCAATACAGCTAAGCTTCTGGCTCTTCAGCAGTCCATTCTGGGTGAAACCCCGGATGTTAAACTTAAAATAACCACCAAGCCGGACCGGTATCTGGCGGACATGGACGTGATTGTGACGGCCACCTCCGGGGCCGGTAAAAAAGTGCTGGATATCACCGGAGTAAAACCCGGGTGCATCATTACGGATGTGGCAAGGCCCCTGGATCTCTCGCCTGAGGATGTGGCCAAAAGACCGGATGTCCTGGTGATTGAATCCGGGGAAATCGAGCTGCCCGGAAACCCTGAACTGAAAAGTATCGGCCTGCCCAAAAACGTGGTCTATGCCTGCTTGGCCGAGACCATTGTTCTGGCCCTTGAGGGTAGGTATGAGATTTTTACGGTGGGTAGGGAAATCGAATGGGAAAAGGTAAGGGAAATTTACAAGATGGGGTTAAAGCACGGTATGAAGCTGGCTGCCATCTCCGGTGTGAACGGGGTGTTCAGTGATGAGGATATTCTAAAGGT
>PIVQ01001196.1 GCA_003354055.1 Desulfobacteraceae bacterium
ACCACTTCCGGGTTGGCAAGGGTCATAACATTACCTACATCGCCCTTATTGGAGATGGCACCCAGAACACGTCTCATGATTTTACCGGAACGGGTCTTGGGCATATCAGGTACCAGCCATACTTTTCTAGGTTTGGCGATCTTACCGATCTGCTCACAAATAGCATCGGAAATTTTCTGGGCCAAAGCTTCAGTGGGTTCAATGCCTGTTTTTAGTGCAATATAAAGATCAGGTTCCTTGCCCTTAATTTCGTGGGCCACTGGCACGACAGCTGCTTCAGCCACTTCATCCACTACCAGGGAGGCGGATTCGATTTCTTTTGTTCCAAGTCTGTGACCGGATACATTGATGACATCGTCAATCCTGCCAAGAATTCTAAAATAGCCATCTTCAGCCATTGTTGCGGCATCTCCTGCCAGATAGGGCCAGTCTCTCCAGTCTTTGCTTTCCGGATTTCTGCAGATATCTGCAAAATAGGTGTCTACAAATCTTTGACGATCGCCCCAAATGGTCTGGAACATGCCTGGCCAGGGATTTTGGATACAGATGTTTCCGGCAATACCGACTTCAGTGATTTCCTTGCCGTCATCATCCAGAATAAACGGATGAATACCAGGTACGCCAGGGCCTGCACTGCCAGGCTTCATGGGTTTGAGACCCGGTACTGTACTACAGAGAAAACCGCCGGTTTCAGTTTGCCAATAGGTATCAACTATAGTGGCTTCCCCTTTTCCAACTTCAGCTTCATACCATTTCCAGACTGCAGGTTCGATGGGCTCACCCACAGTGGTCATATGTTTGAAATTATAGTTATATTTGGCAGGTTCTTCAGGCCCAAGTTTTCTCAGGGCACGAATGGCTGTGGGAGCTGTATGGAAGATGTTGACATCCAGTTCCTGGGCAATTCGCCAGGATCGTCCGGCATCCGGATAGGTTGGGACCCCTTCGTAAATAACAGAGGATGCACACAGGGCAAGAGGCCCGTATACGATAAATGAATGGCCGGTAATCCAGCCGATGTCTGCCATACACCAATAAACATCTTCAGGATGAATGTCCTGAATATATTTGGACATGGCCGTTACATAGGAAAGATAGCCGCCTGTTCCGTGTTGACATCCTTTTGGCTTGCCGGTGGTCCCGCTGGTGTACATTAAAAACAGGGGATCTTCTGACAGCATTTGTTCAGGTTCGATACGGGCACCATAATGGTTTTTTAGTGCGTCGTTTACGGCTACATCCCGACCGTCTACCATGGGGGTGTCTGAGGAATGTTTGCCGGGATAACGTTGCCAGACCAGAACAGTATCAACCACCTGGCCCTGCTCGGCAGATATTTTTACGGCCTCATCTGCATTGACTTTATGATCAAGGAGTTTGCCGCCACGATAATAGGCATCCATGGAGATTAATACTCTGGAGTTTGAATCCACAATACGGTCGGCACATGCTGATGCTGAAAAACCGCCGAATACAACGGAGTGAATGACACCGAGCCTGGCACAGGCCAGCATGGTAATGGGCAGTTCCGCAGACATGGGCATGTGGATGGTGACCCGGTCGCCTCTTTTAAGCTTGGCATCGTTTTTCAATACAGAGGCAAATTCATTAACTCTTACGTAGAGTTCCTGGTAGGTGATGTGGTCAACCCGTTCTTCTTCAAGTTCCGGAACAAAGTG
>PIVQ01000392.1 GCA_003354055.1 Desulfobacteraceae bacterium
TTTCCGGCAATTGCTATAACCGACCATTTGTACCGGTTATCAGGGTAACAATATGAAAGTCACGGATCAATTAGAGGATTTCTGATTCTCGTGTAGGTAAATTTCTTACAAAAAGAGTGGTTGCTATGGATTGGTAACCATACGGGAAAAGTATTTTGAGTAAAGGGATTGGTACTCAGGTCCCTGTTTTATCCGTACAAGTGTTTTTGTACTTAGTTCAAAACGGCTGTACCATATCCCGGATCCGACCGGTGTCAACCGCCTCCAAAAAGGCCTCTCCCAGCTTCAAACTCTGTTCGGTCACGTTTTTCCAAGCCTTGAACCGCTCCTCATCCCTGCCATGGAACCGTGTGAAATCCTTTCGATCCGGGATTCTGCCATAGGGAAGACCGGCAACAAATTCAGGCGACGGCGCCACAAGGATAGTACGGTCAATCAAGGTGCCTGCCGCTCTTCTTCCGGACAATTTTTTATCAAACCACCCCGGGGTGATCTCCGGATAAAAATGAGGATATAAAATAAAACCCTCTCCACCATGACACAGAGGAAAAGCCGGATGGTAATCCAGAATACCGCCGTCCCTGTAGATTCCTTTCGGGGCGCCTGAAATATCCGGGATCCCGTCCATGACCACAGGAATGGACCCACTGGCCAATAACGCCTGCTTAAAATTCTCCTGAGACAGGGTAACCCGGGTGGTGGGGAAATCATCCAGATCCAAAGGGAACCCTTTTAAACCAGGTACATGAAAAAGGGTACGCCGGAAAAACAGCGACTGAGTGTTCCGGGATACCAGGTTCATTACAAAGGCCGTTCCCATGCCTGCTGCCAGGGCAGCCTTGTTTTCCATGGCCATTGCCCCCGTACACCGTACTGCTGAAAACCCAAGTTTGAATCTGGGATTAGCAAGAATTTCGCGGATCTTTTCAGAGGTCAGCAGGAGATCAAGAATCTTCAGGGACTCGGTTGTGACCTGCTCCGGTGTTACCCTGCCCTTGTACGTTTGGCTGATATAGGCGTCCTTTAAGGCATCAAAGGCCTGTTCCGGATGGGTCTGGGCAGCTGCAGCCAGTTTCCAGGCGCCAATGGAGGTGCCCAGCAGAAAGATGTCCTGGTTTATCCTATTCAACCATCTGGAGAAAATAATCCGGTCCAGACCGTAAAGAACCAGCCATTTGGCCGCCCCGGAGGCCCCCAGAATCGCGCTGATGTCAGTGGGGCACAATCCGTTGTCCCGGATATGTGCCAAAGCTGTTTTACCGGCCTTAAAAACAAGCACGTTCGCCGCTGCTTCAGCCATGCTTATGCCACCACCCCGACCTTATTCCGTCCACTTTCCTTGGCCTGATATAAGGCCTTGTCCGCCCGCTTAAAAACCGAATCATACCCCTTATCCGTCTCCATGACATGGGCGACCCCCAAGCTGAGACTGACATAAACGGTATCTTTTTTGTAGACAAATTCCGTACGCCCGATGAGATTGCGGATTTTTTCAGCCACCCCCCTGGCCTGTTCTGCATCTGTTTCCGGCATGACGACCACGAATTCATCCCCCCCTGTTCTGGCCAGAATATCCGTTGTCCTCAAAATCGACTTGATCCGGGATGTGATCTCGATCAGACATTTATCCCCAATGGCATGACCGTATGTATCATTAATGGATTTAAACCGGTCCACATCAAATATAATTAATGAGAACACCCGATTATACCGGGTAAACCGCTGCATCTCCTTGGCGGCATTTGCCTCATACGCCCGCCGGTTAGCCGCCCCGGTCAGATGGTCGGTATTCAATTCAGACTCCAGCTTCCGGTTTTGCTTTCTGGCCTCTTTGAAATCGTCACGGATCTTTTTCATCCCGGCCTTCAGTGTACTAATTTGTTTTTTCAGCTTCTGTTCTTCTGAATACTCCCTGGCTTTTTTCCGGTTCAGGGTTTCCGAAAGCAGGGAGATCTTGTTGTTCATGACCTTGGTTAACTCTTTCATGGGTGCACCTATGGTCAGGGACTCTTTCAGAGAAAGGATATTTGCGGATAATTGTTCGTTGAACACTTTATTCCTCTCCTGGATTTCCTGAAATGAATCCAGGGAAGTTGAAATCTTTTTATCCATATCCAGAATTTTACGGCTGATCTCTTCTGCAAAGTGTACGGCCTGGGCCTTGTCATTGGCTGACTCGGCAAGATACTCCTGTAAAAGATCCATAACCTGACTGCGGAGCCGGGAAAATTCCTTAAGATTCTGAGCTGTATCAATGTTTGCCTCAACATTGCGAATCTTCTGGTTATGTCCGGAGCTCAACACACTGCGGAGCTCATGAATGATCGTCAGATAGCTTTCCTTGCAATGGACAAACAGGGCCAGGTAATTATCCGCATCCGTTTTTTCTTCCCCGGGTAGTCTCAGCCATTTTCCCATAAGTCCCAGCAGCCGACCCCTGTCAATTTTACGGGTATTTCCCCTGGTTTCCGACAACACAGCCCCCTTAAGCCGTCCAAAGGCTTTTGCGATCAGCCTGTGTTCACCGTCCTTATCCAGAGCCCCTTTGAACTGCTTTACCGGAACCATCAGGCCCCGGGCATCAATGCCTTTGCGGACAGGCGTTTCCGGGTCTGCTTCTGAAATAAGGTCCGTAAAGAAACTGAGCATATTCCGATACATCTCTTCATTTTCTTCCAGCGTCTGTTCCATGTTGCGTATACGCCTGTTAGTCCTCTGTTTATCCTTTTTATCTTCTTCAATGATATGCCTGGCCGCAATACAGGTATCCGTGGAGATCGTACAGGTGTTTTGATCATTTTTCACCAGAGTTGAAAAATAATTCAATAGATCTTCAGAAGTTTGGATATTTGGGTCAAATGGCGTATTCAAAATAATTATCTCCTAATCTGACAAAGAATTCCGGTCAAGGGTCTTTATTCCATGGAATGCCACCTGGTTGAGCATCAATCCCGAGGCCGGTGCAATGTTTCGCAAGGGTTTAGAATTTTTCCCTGAAAGTGAGCTTCGAAGATCTTCAAGGTTGATCTGCCCTTTTCCCAGGGCAATGAGCTGCCCCATCATCAGTCGCACCTGGTGCCTCATGAACCCACGGGAAGAGACTTTATAAGCCCAGGTCTGTTCAGGAAAGAAACTGGCAGAGTATTCATGGTTCTTCTGTATCCTGCTGGCCAGAATTTCCCGTTTAAAGCAGGTATCAGGGCCTGCCTGAGTACAATATCGGACAAAATTATGAACACCTTTAAACAGATCTGCGCCTTCCTGCATCAATGAAATGTCCAGAACTTCCTGAAAACAGGCCATGAACGGGGCACAAAAGGGATGGGCTTTTTCACCGTGGGAAAAAAGATAAAGATACGTCTTGGTCCTTGGGCTGTTGATGATGTTAAATTCAGGACCAACTTCCTCGACTCCCATTGCCCGGATATCCGGCGGCAGGTTGATATTCATATCCTTTAAAAACCTGTCCGGATCAATGGCCTCTTCAATAAATAGTTCAAAGGCTGAATGGTCGGCCGAGACCATGGCATCGGTGCGACTGGTACCGAGAATCTTAAAATCCGAGTGCCCCAGAACAAATTCAAGGGTTTTGACCACCATGGCTTCAACGGTCTTCATCCCTGGCTGCCGCTGCCATCCGTGGAACCGGAATCCCAGGTATTGGATATGAATAAGATAATAGTTCATGGTACGCTAGTACCAAGCATAGATGCGCATTGGCAAGCAGTTTGTAATTCATAATTATCAACCGAAGGTTCTCCTTCCTTTGCTCTCGCCTTTCTCGCTGATAGCCTCAAAATAAACAACCCAATCCTTAAGAAATCCTTGACATATAAATAAACGATTGTTTATTTAACAGGTGTTAATTATATATTTGACAATCAAAGGATCACGATTCAAACATGAAAAATTTCACCAATAAAACGATTTATATCACCGGCGGTTCCAGCGGGATCGGTCTGGCCACGGGCAAGTTGCTAGCCTTACTCGGGGCGGATATCGTTCTTCTGGCAAGAAAGGTTGAAACCCTTGGACAGGCCCAGGCCATACTTGAAGGGGTAAAAAAGACAAGCCGTCAGAAAATCAGAACTTTAAGCGTGGATGTGGGCGATCCCCTTCAGGTAAATGAAAAAATGAAACAGGCTGTGGCATCATTCGGTGCCCCTGATATCCTAATCAACTCCGCCGGTATTAATAAATATGTCGATCATTTTGAAAACATCACACCCAATATGTTCAATGAGGTGATGAATGTGAATGTGAACGGGGTCAGAAACGTAACTCATGCACTGCTTGAACCTATGAAAGAAAAAAAGGGGCATGTGGTGATTCTCTCTTCTGCAGCAGCATTGTTCGGGATGTTCGGATATTCCACATATGCAGCGTCCAAAGCTGCTCTCATGGGATTTGCAGAAAGCCTCCGGTATGAACTCAAGCCCCTGGGTATGCCCGTTACAATTGTCTTTCCCCCTGAAGTGGACACCCCCATGAATCTTGATGAGGCCCAAACCCTTCCGGCGCAAGGAAAGGCAATGAAACGCGTGGCAGGTACCCTTACTCCCGCCTATACGGCAAAGGTCATTGTAAAGGCCATTGCAAAGAAAAGGTATTTTGTCATACCGGGGAACTTTACCAGATTCCTCTATCTGCTTCACAGGATCTCAAACGGTGTTTTAACAAGGCTTGTATCCGATGCTGTGGTTAAAAAAGCCTGTAAAAGAAACTCAATTCAACGGGGTAGCATTTCCAAGGGACAGATATGAAGCTTTTTTCAGGTGAACGAAAGGTGATCATCAGGCAGTGCGAAAGCTATGATCGGGATACCATAAGGCAAATCATCAAAGAAGGCATACGGGAACTTAAGCTGAAACCTGCCGGCAAAATTCTGATAAAGCCGAATATTGTGACGGCGAACAAGGGGTATATTCATCACAGTTTCACAGAACCTGCCATGCTTGATGCCATGGTAGGTGTTTTAAGACAAGACTGTGGCCAGGAAGAGATTACCATTGGAGAATCAGCCGGCATCGGCATGCCCTCAAGATTGTTCTTTGCCGAATCAGGCATCAAAAAGCTTGCTGACAAGCTCAAGGTGCCCCTTGTGGATTTCAACGAGGAGCAGGTGAGGCAGGTCACCCTTGAAAAGGCAAAATGCCATAAAACCATGGAGGTGGCAAAATCCCTGTATGAGGCTCAGTTTAAAATCTGGATGCCCAAGCTGAAATTTCATATAGTCACGGACCTGACCAATACCCTGAAGCTGAATATCGGAATTCTAAATCACAAGGAAAGGTTTCTTTTCCACGATGACCGCCTCCACCATAAAATTGTCGATATGCTGGAGGTGGGTTATCCGGATCTGATCGTATCGGATGCCGTTACCATTGGAAAAGGATTTGAATCAAGCCCCTATCCGGTTCATCTAGGAGCCGTACTGATATCAAATGAGCCCCTTGCCTGCGACATGGTGGCGGCAAAAATTTTAGGGTATGACCCCAAACAGGTGGTGCACCTGGTCGAGGCAAGCAACAGAGGGTACGGTTCCCTTAACTTTGATGACATTCGTATTTCAGGAGATATCTCTATACCGGAACTCAGAGACCGGATAAAAGATGTCGAGTCTCCGTTCCAGGATCTTAATAAACTTGATACCCCGTTAACTTTTTACGAAGGCATCAACAAATCATCGGGCAACCTCTGCTACGGCGGCTGTATATGCTCAATCAAAGGGGCGCTGGGGACGGCTGAAAAGAGATCCCCGGGTACACTGAAGAAGGCAAAAAAAGCCGCCCTTGTCATGGGGTATTACGAAGGGGATGTCATCCACCCGGACGGTCCGGTTTTTCTGGTGGGCACCTGTGCAGGGGTCAGCGGAAAACTTGTGGCGGCAAAGGTCTTCCGGCTCAAAGGCTGCCCAGTTAAAGTTAAGGATCTGATGATCTTTCTGCTGATCCGTCTGAACATCAAAAGCCCGGTGTTTGACCTCAGGAACATGACTTTACTGATATACCACTCCCTTGTGTCCGCATGGATGAAGCTGACCATTCCCTTCAGAAAAAACGCAAAAATAAATGCACCGGAAAACTCCCAAGGAGATCACTATGCCAATCACAGATGAAGAGATTCAAAAACTGAAAGACAAGGCCGTGCAGATCCGAAAGGATATCATCGACACCACCGTGGCAGCAGGGGGCGCTCACATCGGCGGAGCCCTGAGCATGGTGGAGATCATGACCATCCTTTATTATAAGTACCTCAAAGTCAGACCGGACCAGCCGGACTGGAAAGACCGGGACCGGGTGGTCGTCAGCAAAGGGCATGCCGGTGTGGGGGTGGCATCGGTGCTGGCAAACAAGGGCTATTTCCCCAAAGAGGCCCTTTCCACCTTTAACCAGTTCAAATCCAGATTCGGTATGCATCTGGACAGCCTGAAGGTGGACGGGGTGGATGTTTCCACCGGCTCTCTGGGGCACGGACTGCCCATGGCAGTAGGATTGGCCCTTGGCGCCAGACTCCAGAAGAAACCATGGACAACCTATTGCATCCTGGGAGACGGGGAATGCAACGAAGGCTCGGTATGGGAAGCGGCCATGTCTGCCAGCCACTACAACATTACCAATATGATCACCTTTGTGGACCGGAACAGACTGATGATCGACGGTGGCACCGAAGAGATCATGGGGATTGAGCCCTTTGCAGACAAGTGGACGGCCTTCGGCTTTATTGTGAAGGAGGTGGACGGCCATGACTTCACCGCCCTGGCAGATGCTCTGGATTTTGCCCTGGACCAGACGAGTGCCCC
>PIVQ01000393.1 GCA_003354055.1 Desulfobacteraceae bacterium
GCGGATTGCCAAGGAAAAAGCAGCTGAACTTGAAGCACGTGAAGCTGAGATGGCTGAAAAAGAAGCCCGCCTTAGAGAACTTGAAGAAAAGATTCGCCTGAAAGAAGAAGAGGCAAAACTGGAAGAAGAAGCCCAGCTTAAGGCCAAAGATAAGGCAACGCTTGCTAAAGTTGATGATGATATTGAGTCCCGAATAGCAGCCTTTGAGCAGGACCTGGCCATGCCGTGCCCCTTGTGCGCTGCGGGTAAGGTTGAAGAAAAAACTACTGAAAAAGGCAAGTCCTTTTTTACCTGTAACCAGGAAGATTGCAGGTTTGTCTCCTGGGATAAACCCTATCACTTTGCATGCCCGCTTTGTAAAAATCCGTTTTTAGCTGAAATGGATGCCCCCACCGGTGAAAAAGGGCTTAAATGCCCCAGGGCTGCCTGTGGCTACAGTCAGAACAATCTGCTGGAACCCAAACAGCATATGGCAGCTGCAGCAGAGGCGGCAAAACCCAAAAAGAAAAAGAAAATCGTCAGGAGAAAAAAGAGGCGGTAATGAACTCTCAATTTATGGATGAACGGCTTTTGCCGATTTATGCAAAGGTCAGGCAAGGCTCCCGTCTTTCAAAGGAAGACGGGATTTGCATTTATGATACCCAGGATTTAATGGGTCTGGGCCGGATTGCCGATTTTGCACGGCAGGCCCGCCACGGAAAAAAGGCCTATTATGTATACAACCAGCACTTAAATTACACCAATATCTGTAAAAACCGGTGTAAATTCTGTGCCTATGCCAAGGATGACGGTGAAAACGGTGCCTATGTCTGGTCTATTGAAGAGATCGAAAAACGCCTCTTGGAACGGATTGATGAACCGGTGTCCGAACTTCACATTGTGGGCGGACTGAATGAAAGCTTAAGCTTCCAATATTTTATCGATCTGCTTTCTACCGTCAAGCGTGTCAGGCCCAATGCCGCCATCAAGGCCTTTACCTGTGTGGAAATTGACTATCTGTCCAATCTTTCGGGTCTAAGCCTTGAAGATACCGTGGCAAAGTTAAAAGCAGCCGGGCTTGATATGATGCCGGGCGGCGGGGCTGAGGTCTTAAATTCCAGGATACATGACGAACTGTTTCCTAAGAAAATCGGCCATGAGCGGTGGCTTCAAATCGTTAAAGCGGTGCACAAGGCAGGTATAAAAACAAATGCCACCATGCTGTATGGCCATATCGAGACCATGGAAGAACGGGTAGATCACCTGATCTCATTGCGTGAAATTCAGGATGAGACCAAAGGCTTTTCCGCCTTTATTCCATTGGCCTTTCACTCCAAGAACACCGAACTTTCCGACCTGCCGTCCACAACGGCCATGGATGATTTAAAAAATGTGGCGGCGGCCCGGCTCATGCTGGATAATTTCGACCATATCAAAGCCTATTGGGTCATGATCGGTGAGTCGCTGGCCCAGGTGGCCTTGAATTTTGGCGCTGATGATCTGGACGGTACCATTATCGAAGAGCGGATAACCCATACAGCAGGGGCGAAATCTGCCAAAGGCCTGACAAAAGAAGAGATGGAGTCTATGATTCAGTCCGCCGGATTTGAACCTGTTCAGCGGGATTCCTTTTATAATCCGGTATAAGGGCATGCCAAATTTATGAATAAGATTATGAATAAGATCATTGAAAAGATAAACGATCATCAGCGCATCTCCCGTGAAGAGGCCCTTGATCTCTTCCGGAATGCAGATTTGATGACCCTGGGGACCCTTGCCAATCAGAAACGGTTCCACTATCACCCTGAAAAAAGTGTGACCTTTGTGGTGGACCGGAATATCAACTACACGAATGTCTGTGTGTCCGGGTGCAGGTTCTGTGCTTTTTATGCAAAACCCGGGGATAAAGACGGATATATCCTGACCAATGAGGAGCTGGGAGCAAAAATCCAGGAAACCCTGGATCTGGGCGGCACCCAGATTCTTCTCCAGGGAGGGATGCACCCGGATCTGGGTATTGATTTCTATGTGGATATGCTCAAGTTTATCAAAGAAAACTATGAGATCCATATTCACGGATTTTCACCCCCGGAAATAGATTTTATTGCCGGTAAATCTCAGCTGTCCATCCGGGACACAATCGCCACCCTCAAAGATGCAGGACTGGCATCCATCCCGGGAGGGGGCGCCGAGATTCTCTGTGATGATATAAGGCAAAAGGCCTCTCCCCATAAATGCGGTGCAGATACCTGGCTTGAGGTTATGCGTCAGGCCCATTTTCAGGGCATGCGGTCCTCTGCCACCATGATGTTCGGTCACCTGGAAGACGATAGCCACATCATCGAGCATTTAGGAAGGATCAGGGATCTCCAGGATGAAACAGGCGGCTTTACCGCCTTTATTCCCTGGACCTTTCAGCCCGGTAATACAAAGATCGATGTCAGGAAAAAGACCAGTGCCGAATATTTAAAGGTCCTTGCCCTGAGCCGTATCTTTCTGGACAATATTGACAATGTCCAGGCCTCCTGGGTAACCCAGGGAGATAAAATTGCTCAGGTGGCCCTGTTCTTCGGGGCCAATGATATGGGATCCACCATGATTGAGGAAAATGTGGTGGCCTCGGCCGGGGTGGATTTTATGCTGCCTGAAAGTGAACTGCGCCGCATCATTAAAACCGCAGGCTTCACCCCAGGCCAGCGGGATTGTTATTACAACCTTCTATGAAGAGGGATCGATCAGGGATATCCTTTTTTAAGGCAGACGATTCTGTTGTCTGTTATAAGGCCCGGTGGATCGTTCAGTCTTCCGGCAACATAGTTGAAAACGGGTATCTTGAGGTTGAGAAGGGCCGAATTCGGAGTGTCTCCAAAACCAGGCCGAAAGGAAAGGTTACGGATCTTGGCCCGGGCGTGATCATGCCCTGCCTGGTTAATGCCCATCTTCATCTGGAATTATCCGCACTTAAAAATTGCCTGGATTTTAAAAAAGGTTTCACGGCCTGGGTACAGGAACTGCTGGTACGGCGGGAGGCTCTGGGAACTGAATTATTAAAGGCCGCAGCGAGTGTGGCTGCGGCTGAACTGACATCTCAGGGCACCGGGGTGATCGGTGAAATCTCCACCCTTGGCATCACCCGTGAGCTTGTTAAAGCCTGCGGCCTTTCTGGTGTCTGGTTCCAGGAGGTGCTGGGCGGGATTACGCCGGAAGCCGCATTGAAAAAAGAAAATACACTATCCTTTTCAGTGGCAGGACATGCCCCGCATACCACGGCACCCGATGTGCTCAAGGCAATGAAAGCTGCCACCCTGTCCCGCAACCTTGTATTTTCCATCCATCTGGCGGAGTCGGACGCGGAAACGCAGTTTTTAGAAAAAGGAAAAGGACAATGGGCCGACTTCCTGGCATCACGGGGGATCGATATCAGCTCCTGGCCTTTGGGGAAAACCACACCGGTTCAATACCTGAATAAACTTAAGATTCTGGATAACAAAACCCTGGCTGTCCATCTGCTGCGCGTGAATGACGAGGATTTGGACATTATGGCCGATACCGGCACACGGGTCTGTCTTTGTCCCAGAAGCAACTTTAATCTTCATCAAAAGCTGCCTGACGTCCAATCCATGCTTGACAAGGGACTTGTACCTGCCTTGGGAACGGACAGCCTGGCTTCCTGTGATTCCCTGAACATGTTTGATGAAATGGCATTTGTCCGTCATCATTATCCGGATCTTCGCCCTGAAACCGTTCTTACCATGGCAACGATAAACGGGGCCGCGGCCCTGGGACTTAAGCAATCTTACGGCAGCCTTGAGCCCGGTAAACTATCGGCATTCCTGTATATTGACCTGGATGCCCCAAATAAAAATTATATTTTTGAAAGTCTGACCAATAATGAACTCTAAAGTACGCATGGGAAAGATTACCTATATCAATGCCTCCCCGGTATATTACGGTCTGGACAACGGGCTGCAGCCTGATTGGCTGACCCTGGTGCCGGATGTGCCGGCGGCTCTGAATCATCAGATTAAAGCAGGTCTCATTGATATTAGTCCTATTTCAGCTGCATTTTATGCCATGAATCACAAGGAGTTGCTGGTCCTGCCCGATCTTTCCATTTCCTGCAATGGAGATGTGCTCAGTGTCATTTGTGCCAGCAATTATCCCTTAGACGAGCTTTCCGGCAGGCAGGTGATGTTCTCTAATGAGTCTGCGTCCAGCGCTTCATTTTTAAAGATGATTTTTGCCCAGCGGAAGATTTCGCCTGCGCTCAGGGTAGGGCAGGTGGGAGATATGGCCAAAATTCCCAAAGAGGTTGATGCGGTTCTGGTCATTGGAGATGCGGCATTGACCCAGCCTTGGGAACAGCGGTTTAAGTACCGGTTTGACCTGGGTGGTATCTGGCATGAGATGACCGGGCTGCCTTTTGTCTTCGCCGTATGGGTGGTAAGAAAAGCCTTTGCAGAACAGTACCCGGATATGGTCACGGCTGCCCACAAGCTTCTTCTGGCCTCCCAAAAAGCAGGAGATGCCCATATGGATACCATAATCCGGGCCGGACAAAAAAAACTTAAGATTTCCCATTCTCTGATTAAAACCTATTACGATCTTCTTGTCTGCGATTTGGATCCCTTAAAGGTCAAAGCCATGGGGATGTTTTTTGATTCCCTTTATGACCAGGAGATTTTAAGTGAAAAGGCTAAGATCAGATTTTTCAGGCCCTGACTTTGATGCGTATGACGATATCTCCTAAACGGCATAAAAAGGGTTGGGCCATGGCAGGCCTTGTGCTCGCCGTTTTGTTCTGGGCCATAAATGCTGTGGTGGCTAAAGGGGTGATTGAAGATATCCCGCCCATGGCGTTGTCCTTTTACCGGTGGCTGGCTGCCCTGGTTTTTCTGTTTCCCTTTGCATGCAAGGGGATAAAAGCGGAGAAGACAATAATCAAAGAGAATCTTGGGACGCTGTTTTGGCTTTCCCTGCCCAGTGTGGCTATCTATAATTCCGTGCTGTATCTGGGCGCCTTGTATACCACGGCAACCAACATCAGCTTGGTGGTGGCAGCTATGCCTGCCATGACCCTTGGGATTTCCTGGATTATCAATAAGGATAGGCCGAAGCTGATTCAATTTGCCGGGATTGGTCTTTCTCTGGCAGGGGTGGTCGCCATTGTCGCCAAAGGGTCCATGTCAACGATTTTATCCATGGATGTTAATCCGGGTGATATTCTGGTTCTGATTTCCATTTCATCCTGGGCTCTCTATTCGGTGTTGCTGAAGCGAACCTCCCTGCCCATCTCTCCCATCGCCTTTTTATTTATGACGATTGTCTTTGGACTGGTCGCTATTTTCCCCTTTTATCTCTGGGAGTTCTTTTTCACAGGAGGGTTCAGTTTAAACCGGAGTGTGGTAATTGTGTTTATTTTCTTAGGCATCTGCCCGTCCATACTTTCCTATATATTCTGGAACCATGGAGTAAAAATACTGGGCGCTGCAACAACATCGGTATTTGTCTATCTCATACCCGTGTTTACCGCCGGTATTGCCTACGTCTATCTTGGCGAACGCCTGGTACATTATCATTTTATGGGCGGAATACTGATATTAGCGGGTCTTATGTTTTCATCGCGTAATTCCTGAGCCAGTTTCTGAGCCACTTGGAGGCAAATAATCCTCTGGCTTCAGGATTATTCCTTGACTTGACAGAAGTTTTTCGCATAAAACGGGATTTAGTAAATCAACTGTCTTCAGCTAGTTTTGTGTTTAACCCGGTGGATGTTGGAATGACGGTGTGTTTAAATACACCTAAGATATTGAGTGGTTTAATCCGTTAAACAGGAAAAGGAGATCTTCATGGAAGAGAACAAACGGCGTAAATTTATTAAGAACGTGGGTGTTGGTGCTGCTGCTGTCGGTGTTGCCGGCCTTACAGGGGTATTGAGTTCCTGTAAAGGGGAACCCGAAGCCCCGAAGCCGGCTGCAAAAGTCGAAGCTCCCAAGCCGAAAACCATTGAATGGAAAATGGTTACCACCTGGCCTCCCCATTTCCCCATGTTGGGTGAGGGTGCGGATAATTTTGCCAAATGGGTAGATGAGATGAGCGACGGCAGACTTAAAATTAAAGTCTATGGCGGCGGTGAACTGGTTCCCCCTCTGGGCGTATTTGATGCAGTCAGTCAGGGTACGGCTGAAATGGGCCATGGCGCATCTTATTATTGGGCGGGTAAATCTCCGGCCACTCAGTTTTTCGCAGCAGTTCCCTTTGGGTTTAATGCCCAGTCTATGAACGCCTGGCTCTACTCCGGCGGCGGTATGGAACTCTGGGATGAGGTATATGCAAAGTTCAACCTCAAACCTTTTGTTGCCGGAAATACCGGTGTTCAGATGGGTGGATGGTTCAACAAAGAAATCAACACCATGGAAGACCTTAAGGGCCTGAAAATGAGAATCCCGGGACTTGGCGGCAAGGTCCTTGCCAAGGCAGGCGGAAATGCGGTTCTGGTTGCCGGTGGCGAAATCTACACCAACCTGGACCGCGGGGTTATTGATGCCACGGAATGGGTCGGTCCCTTCCATGATTTGAAAATGGGTTTTTACAAGGCTGCCAAGTACTATTACTATCCTGGCTGGCACGAGGCGGGTACCGCTCTGGAAGCCATGGTAAATCTGGATGCCTGGAATAAACTTCCTGATGACCTTAAAGCCATTGTTGAAGCAGCTGCATATAAGTGCAACATGTGGATGCTCTCGGAATTTGAAGCCAAAAATAACGGTGCGCTTCAGGAACTGATCACCAAGCACAACGTTCAGCTCAAACAATTC
>PIVQ01000394.1 GCA_003354055.1 Desulfobacteraceae bacterium
CCCATCAAACAGGCAGATGCCTTTATCCATGCGGTTGCCGAAGGTGATTTTACCAAGTCCCTTAAAATCGTTCAGAAAGATGAAATCGGATCCATGGTCGGGGCCATTAATGAAATGGTCGAAGAACTGGCCCAGGTCTTCAGGGAAATCACCTCAGGTGTGACTACGTTGAATCAGACCTCTTCCGGGCTTTCCAAGGTGTCCGGTGATCTGGAGGCCGGTGCCGGGGAGATGTCGGACAGGTCCGGAGCCGTGTCTGATGCAGCCCAGGGCATGAGCGATCGACTGAATTCAGTGGCCGCCAGTTCGGAACAATCCTCATCCAATCTGGATATGGTGTCTGCAGCCATGGAAGAGATGAATACCACGGTAAATGAGATTGCCAAAAACACAGGTGATGCAAAATCTATTACCGAGTCTGCAGTATCCACAGCCCAGCATGCCTCTTTAAAGGTAAATGAACTGGGGGATGATGCCAGGGAGATCGGGGAGGTCACAGAGGTGATATCAGAGATTTCCGGTCAGACCAATCTTCTGGCCCTGAATGCCACCATTGAAGCGGCCCGAGCCGGTGAAGCCGGTAAAGGCTTTGCCGTAGTGGCCAACGAGATCAAGGAACTCGCGGACCAGACTGCCCAGGCTGCCCAGAATATCAGTCAAAAGATTTCTAAAATTCAGCAGTCCGCCAAAGGGACAGTGGATGAAATCGGGCAGATTTCAACAGTGATCAATGAGGTGGACGGCATTGTCTCTTCCATCTCCACGGCCATAGAGGAACAGTCCATTACCTCCAGGGAAATCTCAAATAATATTGCCCAGGCTGCCCAGGGAATCCATGAAACCAATGCAAATATCGGCGAATCCTCCCTGGCTGCATCAGGTATTGCCGAAGACATTTCCAGTGTGAATACCAATGCCCGGGCTGTGAACGACAGTACCCGGGAGGTGAACGACAGTGTGGGAAAACTTCAGGATTTTGCCCAAAGTCTGAAAGATATTCTAGGCCGGTTCAAGGTTTAGTAGACACTTACTCTTGTAATTCAATGGAAAAGCCAGCTCTGAGAAAGGTCGTCTCAGGGCTGGCTTTTTATATTATTTCCCGGTGAATTTAGGTTCTCTTTTTTCCATGAATGCAGTGACAGCTTCCATAAGATCATGGGACGGGATGATATTGGCACTCATGGAGGCCACATAGTTGAGGCCGTCATCAATACTCTTGCCCACTCCGTAGTTAAGCACATCCTTGGAGGCCTGGACCGCCAGGGGGGAATTGGCTGCAATCTCTTCTGCCAAAGCCTGTGCCTCCTCAAACAGAACTTCTTTGGTATCAAACACCTCATTGACCAAAAGTATTTCTTTGGCACGCTTAGCAGAAATAGTTTTGGCTGAATAGGCAAGCTCCCTGGCATGGCCCTGCCCAATAATCAAAGGGATTCTCTGGAGTACACCCACATCTGCCACAAACCCCACGGCAGCCTCTTTAAGACAAAATTCGGCATCTGCAGAACAAAGTCTGATATCGCAGGCGGTTGCCATGTCCAGACCCGCACCGATACAATGACCGTGGATGGCGGCAATAACAGGCTTTTTACACCACTCAATACAACTTATGGCATCCTGAAGCTTTTTGATTTTGGGCAGAAGCCGCCATTTGACGCCGCCTTTCTGCTCTGCGTCCATCAGTTCCGGAAGATCGGGCATCATGCCCACAAGGTCAATACCCGCGCAAAAGCAGGGGCCCTCCCCTGCCATAACAACAACCCTGATTTCATCATCATTATCAAGGTCTTCAAATATTTCAACGGGCTCTTTCCATGCCGGCGGATTCATGGCATTTTTTTTCTCCGGGCGGTTCAGATACACCCAGGCAACAGGCCCTTTTTTTTCAACGCGGTAGAATTCATATTCAGTCATGGATCTCTCCTTCTTAGCAATTGATAAGCAATTGATAATAAATTATTGAGAGGCATAGTAGCAGGTTCTTGTCTGAACTTCAATTTGTTACTTTTTCAACCGTTTCCAGGCACGGGTTCCCAGTGCGCTTTCGGGCCATTGATTCAGCATATCCTGGAAAAGATCAAACGGGACAGCATAGGTAAACTCTTCATTTTTCAGATACCTCAGGCAGTTGATGTCAAAACCGCCGATCACGGCTCTTTTGTATCCTTGGCCCAAAAATTTTCTCGGCCAGGAAATCAACCCGCAACAGCCGACACCAAAGGGCATCTGAACCGCTTGCGGATCCTGGGTAAGAAAAACGGTTAATGCATTGAGGCCGATCATGGTGTCACGGTTGGGAAAGAACACCACGATTTCCGGGTTCTCATCTTTTTTAAACAGTGACAGAGGCTGGATGACAAGTACCGGAGCCGATGCTTTTGGCGGAGCAAATGAATCATAAAATATTTTTGCTGTTTGTGGAGAATCAACATAGCGTTCCCCCGGTATTTTACCCGGGATGCCGGTGGAGAGAAGGGGAAGCTCAAAGTCTTCGTAATTGGGTTTAAAACCCATGAAAAAAGCACCGCCCAGGCAGCCGTAGTGTTCCTGATCAAAATAGGCCGCCGCCTTTTTCCGGCGTGCCATCCTGATTTTCATTAGAACGCAGGATACCCAGCTCATCTCTTCGTTTGATTCAAGGCGGTTCAATGGGGTCTGTGCTTTGGGTGTATACCCTGTGACCGGTTTTTTATCGGTGTAAAAAAGTCCCATGGGCTCTTCGGTTAATCCTAATGCAGCCATGAGGGATTCAATTTTTTTCCTATTGTCAGTTGTGTTTGTGGTCTGTTCTTTCATTTGTCCTCCTAAGAGTAGGGCGTAATTTTCAGAGTGTAAAAAATAAGATAGCTACAAAGGCACTTAATATGCCAAATCCTTCATTTAAAGTCAGGGGTTCTTTTAAGATAAACCAGCCCAAGGTGATGGTAATCAAAGGGGAAAGGGAGGTGAACATTGCCACTACCGAAACCTTTCCCGTCTTGACCGCAAATAGAAAACCAAGGGCTCCGGTCAGCCCGAGGATTCCGGTTGCAATACCTAAACAAATCCCTTTTATATGGATGTCCGGTTGAAACTTCACCAGGGAGAGGGCGACGACACCCACAATGGCGGCTCCGATGGTTTCATAGATCATGGCACTTATGGGGCTGATATATTGAGTGGTGATTTTGGGGACAAAACCCCAGACACCCCAACAGACAAGTGTGACAGATGCAGGTAAAATCCAGTTGGTCATAATTATCCTCCGTATTTAAATTGTGACAGGTCGAGCCTATGGAATGGATAATAGGGGAACACCGTCCCATAAACGTCCCCGGAACCGTTCCAAAAGGTGGAATTCCAATAAAAAATTGTAAAAAGCCCTCGAGTGTTATAAAAAATCACCGGAGGAGAAAAAACATCATGGCAGGATTAAGGTTTCAGTTTTTCGGTCCCCCCTGTTTTGAACGAAACGGTGTTCCCATTAAAGTCGGGCGTCGAAAGGCTGTTGCTCTGGCGGTATACCTCGTGGTAACAGGGAAACCTCATTCCCGCGATCATCTGGCGGACCTGTTCTGGCAAGAGTCTGACCGGGATAAGGCAAGGGCTTCTCTTCGGCGAACACTTTCGGTAATGACAAAGGCCCTGGGCCGTTTCTGGCTGTCTATTGACAGGGATACCATCGGGTTTGCTCCCCATGAGGATCTATGGGTTGATGTGGTCCGGTTCCAAGAATTGACTGCCCACAGGTCTTCTGATTCCGAGCAAGCCTTACAAGAGGCTGCCTCGGTGTATGAAAACGGCTTTCTAAACGGATTCAGTCTCGGGGATGCGCCGGATTTTGACGATTGGCAATTTGAACAGGCTGAAGCGTTCGGCCGTTCGGCAGCCCGTGTTTTAAAACACCTGGCTGAGTTGTGCATGCACCGGATGGACTTAGCCTCCGCCATTGCCCATGCCAGGCGAAGGTTAGCGTTTGACCCGTTTGATGAAACCGCTCACAGGCAGCTCATCCGGCTTTACCACAAAGACGGTCAGCCGCGGGCAGCCCTTCGCCAATATGAAAAATGCAGGGATCTTCTTCAAAAGGAACTGAACATAGAACCCGAAGATAAGACTATCGCACTTGTCGAAGTTGTTCGAGCCACTGCATCTGATCAGGTCAACCCAATTTCCCTGCCATTGAAAAATCTGCCGGTTCAATCCTCCACTTTTGTAGGGCGGAAAAATGAATGCCGTACCCTGACCGGTATGGTACAGGATCCCAAGATTAAACTGATAACCCTGACCGGACCTGGTGGAATAGGGAAAACCCGGCTGGCCCTGGAAGTTGCCGCAGGTTTGGAAGATCGTTTCCCCCACGGAGTTTTTTTTATCTCCCTTGCAGAGCTGGCTACCCTGGAAGCCACTGATCTGATTCGTAGCTTTGGGCTCAGTTTTGACGAACAAAGCGACCCTTTAAAGCAATTGCTGGCGTTTCTCGGCCACGGAGAACGCCTTCTTGTGCTGGATAATTTCGAACACCTGGCCGAGGGAGGAATGCTGGTATCAAAAATAATGGACCGGGCTGCCGGTCTCAAAGTACTTGTAACCTCAAGAACCCGGCTGATGCTAAAGGGGGAACATCTTTTTCCCCTCTCCGGCCTTGACTCTCCATTGGTAAAAACGGAAAGTGACGGAATTCAAACTGCTGAGCAAATGTACGATGCAGTCGCGCTGTTCCTTTCCAGTGCCAGGATGGTCAGGCCGGACTTCAAGTTGACTGCATTAAATTTTCATGGGGTTACCCGCATCTGTAACTTGACCGGGGGGATGCCGCTTGCTCTTATACTGGCAGCCGGCATGGTGGAACTTTATTCACCTGAAGAAATTGCAAAAGGAATCCAGATGCGTCTGGGGTTTCTGAAAACCGAAATCAGGGATATCCCCTCTTGCCACAAGAGCATGCGTGCCGTGTTTGAAGCTTCCTTTAGCCGCTTACCGGAAAATGAAAAAAAGAATTTCTTGAAACTTACCGTTTTCAGCAACGGATTTTCCCTCAACTCCCTGACAGCCGTAGCCGGCGATGGAGAAGATTCTACTACTTCAACCACATTAGCACTTGTTCGACAATCGATGCTTAATACTGATTCCGGAACCGGGCGGTTTCATATACATCCGCTCCTAAGGCAGTACGGGCGGGAAGGGCTTGTACATATGGGTCTGTATGAGGGGATAATGGATGCCCATAAAACCCATTATCTGGATTTGGTAAATAAGAATGGAAGTAGTCTTATCGGTGACGGAATGCTTGCCTGTCGCCGGGATATGGATGCTGATTTTGCCAATATCCGTCAGGCATGGTGCAGGGCTGTAGACCAGGGGGATTTTGCCGCTCTTGCTCTTGCCGCCCAAGGGCTTTATGTCTACTTTGACATGCATACTCGATATCATGAAGGAGAGGCTCTTTTTCAGCCGGCCAAAGAGCTGGTGATGACATCGTATAAAACCCTGACAGACCCGAATCATGGGATTCTTCTCCTATGCTGGTTTGACATGCAGACCCAGGGGGCGGATTCTCCGGAGGCGTTTTGGGAGCTCAAAAGAGCTGGTGAGTTCTGTCTGAGAAAAGCAATTAAAAGAAAAAATAATCAGGCCAAAGCCTGTGCATTTTTGCTCATGGGGGCGGTTGCCCAAAAGCAGATGCTGTACCAGAGGGCAATCCGATTTTATAGATTGAGTCTTAAAACAGACCCCGTGATTGAACATTCATTCTGGGTGACCATTCGGATTGGATTATGTTGGCGGACCCTTGGGGATATGGATCAGGCAATCAAACGTTTTCGCCAGAGCCGTGCCATAGGGCTCAGGCTTGGGGATGCCGTTAAACAGGCCTGGTCTCTTGGAAACATCGGATCTGCAGAGTTGTGTAAGGGTAATCTTGCGGAAGCCGAAAGCTGTCTCGCTTCAGCAGACAGGGCTTTTCTCCGGCTCAACGCGCCTGTTGGAACGGTGATGACTCTGGAAGAATTGGCATTAATCTCTTTTTTAAAAGGGGAGCTCTCCCTGGCCGTCTCTCAGGCGGATCAGGCCTTGAAAATATCAAAAGATGCTGGCCTTGCCCAGTCAAGATACCAGAGAGCCCATGCCTTGAAGGGCCTTGCCCTAATTGCGACCAATGATTTGGATCAGGGCCACATCTGCTTGAAAGAGGTCCTGAACACAGAAACTTCAAGTTTTACGGCTCTCTTAGGTATGTCGTTATGGGCATGCGTCAAGGGTAATGATTCTCTGGCCGGGGAATATTTAAAGTCAGCCGGAAAAAGTATGGGGTCCGTACATAAACCGCAATTGAAAGCCTTGTTTTTGTTGGCAGGGGCCGCTGTTGCGGTACAGGAGGGGAAGGATGGGACGGCATGCGAATTGTTGAGCACTCTGTTTCATCATCCCGATTGTCCCAATGAGCTATTCAGAATTTGGAAATTTCCGGAAATCCTGCTTTCAATGATCAAATCCAGAATGTTGCCTGAGACGTTCAAAAAGATATGGGAGCAGGAATGAAAATTAAAAAAAGTCACTGATCCTCCCGGGATAATTGTTTTAGTACTTTTTCCATCATCCTGTTATGGGCCTGGGTATCCAGTGGCTGTTCTGATGAAAATTTTTTCCAGATATCCGGGTTGCTCTGGAATTTATGGCAGCCGATGCAGAGGCCTGTACGGATGATCCGGTCGAGTTCAGCTTTGTTAAACGCCCGGCTCAGTGGCCAATGGGTGCCAACGGTTGCCACCTGGGTGCCGTCATGGTCCACAATTTTTGACCAGTCAAATGTTAGGCC
>PIVQ01001197.1 GCA_003354055.1 Desulfobacteraceae bacterium
AAAAAATCCCGACAAGCTAAGCTTATCGGGATGTTTTGTTTGGGTTGGCTCCCCAGCACGGATTTGAACCGCGGACCCATTGGTTAACAGCCAATTGCTCTGCCAACTGAGCTACTGGGGAGCAGCGCCTCTCTCTCAAGAAGACTCGGAGTTTATATATCAGACAGTTTTCTTTGTCAACAATAAACCACAAAAAAATTGACTTTATTATGGCATATGTTTATTCTTTAACAAGATTGATGGTTTATAACACGGAGGTTACCAATGGACATCAACAGTATACAAGGTGCCAATGCTTACGCGAGCAGCACCCGTCCCGTAGCAGAAAGCAACTTGGTTCAGGATCAGAACCGGGAAGCGGCGCAGGCCGATTTAAATCAGGAGAGCACCAGGGCCGTACAAGAGGCCTTTGAAGTGAGTATTACCCCGGAAGCAAGAGAACAGCAGGCAGCAGCCAGTGAAGAAACCGAAGAAGCACTACTGCCCGAACCTGCACAAGCCGCTACAGAGAGCCAAGCTCCTGCACAGCAGCCCAGCCAGATTGTAAATATTGTGGCCTAATAGTACACCTTATTATTATATACCGCATACAATATGCTGTTTAAAAAAATACTGCCTGCGCTGATGATAATTGGATGAAATAAACTTCCCCCTTGAACTGAACAGGACACAACCCAATGATTACTGAAAACGGCATAGTTACCCAGGCAAATCCAAACACGGCCTGGATTAAAACAACAAGATCTGCAGCATGTGAAAGCTGTTCATCCAAGGACAGTTGCGGCACCAACCATCACGGTTCTCAGGAAATGACCGTTACAGTCAAAAACACCCTTGGGGTTGAAAAGGGTGATCCGGTTGTCATCGGCATTGAATCCAAGCCGATGCTTTACCTAAGTTTCCTTCTTTATGTATTTCCCATCCTTTTATTGTTGATCGGTGCAGTTATCGGCGACACCATTGCGCCTTCCCTTAATTTAGACAAATCTATATCAGCTATGATACTGGGGTTTATCTGCTTTGGAGCAGCATTTCTAGTTGTCCGCAAAAAACAGGCTGTAATGTCTGAAAAAGATGAGTACAAGCCTTTCCTGGTCAGAAAAAAATCCCGCCCATCAGTTGATCCCTGCACTATTTTATAAACAAATTCCTACTATTTTTCCTTGTAAATCTAGCATCAATATAATATAAACGCTGCCAGTTGTGGGTTCGTTGATTAACTCTAACCCTAAATAATTGAGAGAAGAATTATGACATCACAACGCGACCTTAAAGTAGCTTTATTGATAATGACCGTTCTTTTGGTCACAGGTATTGTTTGCTACGCGTCTTTTTCATCCCCTACCCCGGATAATCCAGTGAGACTCATGTTTCAGAACCAAGCCGGTAAGGTTTTATTCACCCACGTCATGCACACAGACTCCTATAGCTTGGAATGTCTGGACTGCCATCATAACATTGAAGATGATGACACCTACAACTGCAGCGAGTGCCATGAGGAAACAGGTGATGAAGACTTACCGTCAAGGGCTGATGCATTTCACGCCCAGTGTAAGGGATGCCATGAAGATTATGGTGCGGGTCCGGTAGAATGTAATTCATGTCATGCGTTATAATTAATAAGGATGATTTTTAATCATCCTTTTTTTTTGGCCTGACTTAAGCTTTTTACGAAAC
>PIVQ01001198.1 GCA_003354055.1 Desulfobacteraceae bacterium
TGCGAAAGAAACGAGCTGAAGTATCAATTTGTTGATGCTGAAAAGAAGGCGTATCCAGTAGCTCTAATATGTATCGTTATGCGAATATCACGAGGGCGCATTCCCATTTTCCCGGTTTTAAAAAGGCCTGTCTTTTAGAGCAAAAAGAATGATATCCTCTGTTACGCTGAAATGAACATAAATGGATTGTGCTAATGAAGAAAGCTGAAGATTGTAATACTGTTGATGAAGTCCTTGCATGCCTTAAAGAACTGGAAGAAGATCCAAATCGCTTGGTTCGTAACGCTAACGAATTAGAACAGATGGAGCAGGAAATCCTTGAGTATACAAATCGGATAAGCGCCTTTTTTTTAAAAAAAAGATCCAGGCCTCAGTAGATTCCTCTGAACAGGTCGACCAAGAAAAAGAATTGATGTCCAATTGGCCGGGACGGATGAAAAGCGAAGGGCTTGAGACCGTTTGGATTCAGCTTTGTACAGCTAGTTCGGTTGATATTCATGTTCGATACTATCGAAGGTCCTGTGACCGCCGAAAAGGAAAAAGATATAAAGGTGCATACGCTGGCTTAATCCTTCTTGGAATCCATGATCGCTGCTCGCCTGCTTTGGCTTCTATGGTGAGTTCTTGGTCAGCCTTATTAAGTTCTTTTGAAGAAGTCCGTCAAGTGCTTTGTGACCGTGGGATGACGTTGGGTATAAAGGTCATCCGTAAACTGACCTATCGGTACGCAGAGCGGGCTCGAGCCGAACAACAAGCGGGCCGAATCCCATTAAATGATGGAGATTTACTTGAAGGGCGGCGAGTCGTTATCAGCACTGATGGTGGCCGCACTCGGCTCAGAGAGAAAAAAAGGGGACCAAAAACCCAAAAGGATAGAACCCGATTTCGTGGGGCATGGCGAGAACCCAAGCTTTTGATCATTTATGTAGTGGACGCCCATGGAAAACAAGAAAAAAGCTTTTCACCATTTATTGATGGCTGTTTCAATGGACCGGATGGTGTATTCCACTTGTTAAAGGGTTATTTGAACTCCCTTCATATTCAGAACTCAGACAAAATACTGTTTGTTGCAGATGGGGCACATTGGATTTGGAATCGAATCCCCGGACTGCTAAAAGCATTGGGTTTGGCTCCTGAGCGTGTGTATGAACTTCTCGATTTCTACCATGCAGTTGAGCATCTGGGTACAGTAGCAGGCTTAAGGAAGACCTGGTCATCCAAGGAACGCAAACGCTGGGTATCGAAGCAGCGAGGTCTTCTGCTAAAGGGAAAGGCGATTGAGGTGGTACAGGCCGTCCAGAAGCTTTGTAGAGGCAGAAACAGTAAGGCTATCAAGACGGAACGGGATTATTTTGTGCGCAATGAACTGAGGCTTAATTTCTCAACTGTAAAAGCGTTGAACTTACCTATTGGCAGCGGTGCTATTGAAAGTTCGATTCGGAGAGTCGTGAATTTACGTCTTAAAGGTCCATGCATCTTTTGGTATCGGGAGAATGCAGAAAAAATGATTATGCTGCGATCATTTTATAAAGCAGGGCGTTGGAACTGCCTGAAGCAGATGGCAAACATGCACAATCCAGTGCCAGCGGTATAACCGGGAAAATGGGAATGCGCCCTATAGACTTTACCAGGATGCACCAGGGAGAAAAAGAGATCTTGGCCCTGTTTTACCTTCAT
>PIVQ01000019.1 GCA_003354055.1 Desulfobacteraceae bacterium
TGAGACAGCAGGTTCAGCTTGGAGTAAGTCGAAGCTTCCTCTGCAAAGTCAACGTCTCGGATACTTGATTCCGATGCCTGTATGTTGGTCTTTGTGGTTGACAGGTTGGCAATGGTGGAGGTGAGCTGGTTCTGAACAGAACCCAGACTACTCCTGATGCCATCCAGATCCTTTAAAGCAGCATCTGCAATGCTGATTGCCATCTCCGCACCTTCCTGGGTGAGTACATTCAGGTCGGATAACCTCTGGAAGACGGTATCGCTTAATCCCACCGTTCCTGCATTTTCCGTGTTAATGGCAAGCGTTGAACCCGCATTGATTTCACTGTCCTCCTTCAGGGTCATGTCTTCAGACAATGTCACATCAGATGACAGGGTTACAGCGTCGGTCAATACGTCTCCGACTGCGTAGTCAATGGCTGTACCGCTGGCGGTTTCACTGAAGGCGGTTGTGATAGTCGTGCCGGCCGCCATGACAGACCCGGATTGCAGGGTACTGCCGGATTTAAGCGTCATATCACTGTCAATTGTTGTATTGGTATTGCCGCCAGTTCCCACGGTCACTGTGGCACCAATGGTTGACCCTTCGCCCATTATGGAATTTTGCTCAAGAAGTGAACCGGATGAAAGCTCGGTCCTCTCATAGGTGGTGGCGTCATTCGCAAGCATGACACTGTCACCAAGCTCTGATCCGGACAGGATTACACTGCCGTGGCCGATTGTCGATCCGGCCTCAAGGGTCATATCCACCGACAATGTCGTGGTTGCACTTGAGGCACTGAGAATGTCAGTACCTGCCACACTGCCTTTGGCCAGGGTCGAGTTCATACCCAGAACGCTATCTTCTTTCAGGGTTATATCAGACTGAAGAGTTACAGCAGTACCCAGGGTGACGTCATTGGTCAGGGTTTGGCCTACAGTGTAGTCGACACTTGTTCCGCCCGCTGTTGAGGTGAAATTCGTGGTAACAACCGTACCCTGCTCAAGTATCGTACCTACGGCCAATGTGGAGCCGCTGGTGACAAGCATATCCTGGTCGGTGGTCAGAACTGCACCTGTATCCGTGGTTACCATTCCGCCCAAAACTGTGTTTGTGGCAAACACAGTTTCCACAGCCATGGTGGAGCCTGAAACCAGATCAAAATCCAACTGGGTGTTGGCAACAGCATTTGTGGTGGTGATGTCAGCACCGAGTATGGTACCCGCAGTTAATATTGAATCTGCTGTTATGGTGGATCCCGATGCAAGAATGGATTCTTCTACAGTGGTAATCCCGGCTGCGTCTGCAATCATGATATCAGAACCTGTGGCACCGGAGCCTATACCCGAGATTGAGAATTCGGCACTGCCAGCCTGGGTCAGGCTCAGATAGCCAAACGTAGACATCTGTGGGCCGGTATTGCCGAATACATCAGATATCGAGCCGTCTACAGCAATGGCACGACCGTCTGCGGAGGTAAGGGTCATGGTGCCGTCTGAATTCATGCTGGCGCTAACACCGTGTTCTGTGGTCTTGTCGTTGATCGCGGCGGTAAGGGCGCCTGAACCGTCGTTGGCCTCTACCTCAATGGCCCCAATGGTAATGCCGTTTATGGAGAAAGTATCTCCGGTGGAATTTGCTGCAATTGCATCAGTGGTAGTGGTTGAAACCACGGCAACAGCTGAAATGCCTGTTTCCGAGGTGTACTTGTTGAGTTCATCGGCCAGTGCGCCCATTCCGCTTTCTGCTGAGTTATCTTCCTGAAGGTCGATGGTGTTCAGGGTCATTGTATTGCCGGTGATATTACTGGTGATGGTCAGCTGGACCTCTCCGCCGGTATCGCTGGCCAGAGAAAGATCTGCGCTTGAAACGTGACCGATTTTGGTGGACTCTGCAGAACCAATAGACACAGAAGCGGTTTGGCCTGAATAGGCACCAATGTGAATGTTTTTATTGGTGAACACGCCTGACAGCAGGTTTTGTCCGTTGTAAGATGTCGTCTGGGCAATGACGTCAAGTTCTTCCATCAGGGCATCAATATCCGCCTGGATGGCTTTCCGTGTTTCAGTTGTCTGGGAGTCGGTTGCAGCCTGAATGGCTTTGGTTTTAATGGTGTTGATGATGTTGATGGATTCTTCAAGTGCGCCGTCAGCAGTCTGTACCATTGAGATACCGTCATTGGCATTCTGTACGGCCTGGCCGATACCTAAGTGCTGTGCTCTCAAAGAGTCGGCAATAGCCATGCCGGATGCATCATCAGCCGCTTTGTTAATACGAAGACCTGTGGACAGACGTCCCAGGGACTCACTCAGTTTGTTGTCGTTTGCAATCATTGACTGGTGGGCGCTGAGCGCAGCCACATTGGTGTTAATCGTTAAGGCCATTATCAATTCCTCCATGAATTGTTTTGGTAATCGGGCGTCATTGCCCTTGGTCATTCAGATTTTAGTTTAAAACTTTTTGCAGATTTGATTTTATTCCAGGCATCCCTCCTTTGCGTTTATCATGTTCTCATGTAAATACTTCATCGGGGGATGCCTGGAGAAACTTTAGGCAAATTTAGCGTGGGGTGAAAAAAAATTAAATTCGATTTGCCATGTTCTGTGCACGTGTCATTCGTGCTGCGGAAAGCTGAAGATTCGAGATCCCGTCATTGGCGTATAACCGGTCTTCATTTTCCCATAACCGGCCATGCCATTTCCCGTAAAAGAAAACAGCGTCATCCTGACTTTGACGTGAGGCAGGTTGGGTCAGTTGCATCAGGTGAATGTCATGCAGGTATACAACAGCATCTTTGCGGGAGAGAATGTCTTCTGTCCTTAAACTTAAGTCCAGGTATTTATACCGGCCGGCCTTTGGATGGAATCCCCCGGTGTTAAGAAACAATTGCCTGTCCATTCCGATAAAAAAATCGACCATCTGGAAAGCCCTTGTTTTACAGGATTGTGGGAATTTCTTATCCAGGTGAAGGTAGGCTGAGACCGGTTGGGCATTCGAATTTACGACCATGCCGGCGTGTATTATGTTTTCAAATCGATTGGAGACTTTAGCTCCGAATACGGTTTCCTTTCCAAAATCCTCTTTTCCATTTCGAAGTGCTGTAAGCCAACCCGGTGTCGGAGCAATATATTCATCTAAAAATAATATCACCTCTCCGTTTGCTTCTTGCGCCGCCTTATTCATCATTATTGCCATGGGAAGATCAGTTTTGTTTTTCAGAATGCATATGTCTCCTCCAAGACTGTCAAGTATGATTTTAATTCCATCAGGAACAGAGGAGGGGGATATCAATATGACTTCAAAATTTTCGTCTTCGCTTGCAAGTGCAATATGTTCAAGGGTCACTAAAAATAATTCGGGATTTGAAGAGACCGGTATGACGATACTCCAGTCTTTACCTGGCGTTCTATTTGAAACCAAAGGCTCAGGTGACGACTCTTGGCTGGCCCTGACAACTTCATTCATGAGGTCGCAAACGCGGTCAATACTGTTTTTTGTGTTTATCAATTCATGGTCTAAGTACGATTGCACCCCTGATTGATCAATACGAGTTTCAAAAGAAGTTTTGGATTGCACGGCCTCGCATAGTTCACTGACGGTCAACCCAAGGGCCGCACCTTTATCAACCAGGGACGTGTCTTTGTAGACAACGTCTGCATTGAGATTTAGCAATACCAGGGCGCAGCCAATGGCCAGTGCTTCAAGACCGACGGTGCTGGCTTCCACTAAAACGCATAAATCACTCATTGCCATCAGGGAGTAAGTGTCTTCCTCTCCGTGTATGCTGTGAATCTTCTGGATGGCGGCTTTGGGAAACCGTTCCATCCAGGCGTCAATTTGGGGACGCACAGTTCCCGGATGAAATTTAAAAAACAACTCCACGGAATCGTTTTGACCGGGCAGGTTGACCAGTTCAATAAATTCTTCAATCGCTTGGGGCAGCATAACGGAAAAGAAAACCACCATGACAAATTTATCAGAGGTTTTGTAGTCCTTTCTTTTCTTTTCCCGGGTATTGTTTTCTTGAAGCGTATTAATCTCGCAGGATAGATGCGTGTTACCAACAGGAATAAGGCGGTCTTCAGGAGATTCAAAATGACAGAGTTTTTCTTTGCTGCCCTGTCCCCAGACAAGACAAAGTGTACTGTATTGAACGTGACCTGTATGGACGTAATCCAACTGGGCTGAAGCGCTTGTTAACAAACCTTCCTGCAATGTGATGATCGGAATCCCCTTTTCTTTTGAGTGGAAAGAGAAAATTTTTCCCCACCTGTTGAGTTCATGGAGTGCGAGGCAGATGTCCGGTTTTACTTGTTTAAAGTAATTATGAAAACCCGTATATTCCTGGGCCAGGGCAAACAGGGTTTTATCCATAACCGTCGGCACCTGGAGGCTGAAAAGTGAATCCTCCAACAGGGCTTTGCCAAAGGTTTGTCTGAGCATTTTGTAATTGTTGAAAACCTGTTCCCTGTCGGATGGGCCGATATAGTCAAAAATATGGTTATAATCAAGACCGGTTTCAATGGCTGTGATTTCCTGACTTCTTTCCGCCTGTCCCACAAGGTAATTTGTTTTGGCACCCAAATCGGCAAGTTTTTCCATAATGGGTATAATAAAGCGGGTATGATGTTTAAGTGCAATATAAGCCGTGACTGTTTTACCTTTCCAGAATGAATTTTTCATAATGGTTTCATACCTCTACTTTCGGATGCTTATTCTGGACGATCTCATGTAAGATCTGTGTTATATCTGTTATCCGGGATTGCTTTTTTATTTCTGATTTTACAAAGCGCCTGACGCTGTCATAATCGTTGACCATTTCCAGATAACCTGATTTTAAGGGGGCAACGTACTCATCTATAACGCAGCATGGTATGCCGTTGGTTTCGGCAATTTTAGTGGAAAAACCGTGGGCACAGGCAAGGACGGCATTTGCCCCGACCATTTCCCAGACAGCGTTTAAATCATGGAAGGAGCAGGAACGAAAGTGGTCCAAGGTTTTTTTACTGGTGGTTTTAATAATTTCCTCATGGCTGTGGGTGCCCCTGATCTGATCTTTTCCCACGGTGAACATGAGATGGATATTGGGGCCAAGACTTTTTATTTCCTCCAGCAGGCGGCGGTATTCATGGCCGAGGGCGACATTGTGGGGGATATACAAAGAGATCGTTTCAGGGGTAATGTTATGTTGGAGGCGGTTGAGGTATGGAGATTCAAGTCCGTTCTGCCAGAGTGGGCCGGTTCCGGGTGAAAAAACTTTGGCTTCGTTTCTTGGAAGCTGCCAGATTTTTCCCTTGATTCCGGTCCCGGGATCCTCAAGGTTGTTCTTGCTGAATTCATTTGTGGTTATCACACCGTCAACCATTGAGGGGATAAGGGTCCAGCGGGTATTCAAAGGAAGCAGCTCATATCCGGCAACAAATAATTTTTTTTCCCTGGCCAATTTGACCCAGGCATAAAAGATGAACTCTTCCGCTGTGGAAGATCCTAACGGGGTGGGGATCTGGAGGATCAGTCCTCTGACGTTGGGCACGGGATCAAAGTGGAGTTTGATTCTACTGATCACCCCCTCTCCCAGGTCATCTGCAAGCAGAACCCGCCAGACCTTCAACCCTTCATCAAACTGTGCATCTTTAATTTGATCCCTTTTTTCTAAAAAGTTTTCCATGGAGCGGGGTTCGGTGTGCTGGCTTACTTTAAAAGGAACCGGATTCAGGTCTTTTGCCATTTTGAATGCTTTTTCATCCTGGTGAGGAATCATAAAAACAATGTCAATTTTGCTCACCCCTTTTTTAAGCAGCTTGAGATATTCAATGATAATCGGGGAAAGCTGATTGTCCTGCAGAACCCAGACAATACAGGGTTTTTGAGTCTTTTTGTTCATGTGCATCCCTCTTTACGGTATATCAAGCAGGCTCGGGCTGCTGGGAAGATTTATTATTCTGTGCGCCAATGATTGTGCACACCCAAGGTCCATGGCAGGGCATGTCGTATACATGGGTAGATGGTGCATCAATTTCCAGGCAGGCCTTGTCTGGATCCCGGCATCATTGGTCCTTCCAAGGACCTCTTCCAATAAGGCTGTATCAGGGTGGTCAAGCAATAGGGTGTTGAGCCAAAAATTACTCTTAGCATACTCTGGTTCCGTCATCAAGGAAACGCCTTTAATACCTGAAAATGCCCGTGCGTAGCTCTTTGCAAGCTGTCTTTTCCGGGTAAGAAATTCTGGCAGCATCTCCATCTGGGCACAGCCAAGGGCGGCATTCAGGTTGGGCAGACGGTAATTGTATCCGATTCTGTCATGGGAAAACCGCCATTTTTCAGATGTTTTTGCAGTGGTGGTCAGATGCTTGGCCAGTGCTGCTCTCTTTTCGTCATTGACCAGGATGATACCGCCGCCGCCGGTAGTTATGGTTTTATTTCCGTTAAAACTCAGTGCTGCGGCAAATCCGAAATTTCCTGTGTGTATTCCTTTATAAAAGGAACCTAAAGACTCGGCCGCATCTTCGATCAATTTTAAGTGAAAGCGGTCGCAAAGTGCCTTCAAGGGTTCCATATCCATGGGCATTCCGAAAATGTGGACACCGAGAAGTGCACGAATCGGGTGGCCTGTCCGTTGGTTAACACAGGTTTTATTTCGAATCCTTGTATGTGTGGTAAGATAGGCTTCCAACTTTGGCACATCAATGCCAAGATTGGTTTCATTGCTGTCCACAAAATGAGGAATTGCTCCGCAGTAGGCAACTGCATTGATAGTAGCTACAAAGGTTAACGTAGGGGCCAGAACTTCATCATTCGCCTTGATATCTGCAAGCATAAGACAGGTGTGAAGGGCTGATGTCCCGTTGACCACGGCAACGGCAGACCGGCTGCCCGTAAACCGGGCCACCCTGTCCTCAAATTCGGTTACATATTCCCCCACAGAAGAGACAAATCCCGAGTCAATGCAGTTCAGGAGATATTGTCTTTCATTGCCTTTAAAAACCGGTTCATGGAGAGGGTATTGGTCCCGGTCTGGTAAAACCGTTTTTACGGCATCAATGATCTGTTGCGCTAACTTCGTCATGATTTATACATTGTAGATGTCTGATTTGTACATGGTAAGATTTTTTTTGTCCGTAAACCATTCAATGGTTTTCTCCAATCCTTTTGCAAGTCCCTTTTCTCCGGCAAAGACAGGTCTCCATCCGGTGAGACGTTTTACCTTTGAATTATCGGACAAAAGGCGGTCAACTTCACTTTTATCCGGCCGTATTCGTTCTTTGTCGGTTATAATTTTTGTGTGGGCCCCCATTAAGGTAATGATTTTTTTAACCAGTTCTTGGATGGAAATTTCAAAATTCGTACCCAGATTCATGGTCTCCCCTTGAATATTATCGGCCTCAAGAGCTGAAATAAATCCGTCCACGGTATCCGAGACATAGGTGAAATCCCGGGTGGGGAACAAGGCCCCAAGTTTAATTGTATCATGACCTGAGGCGATCTGTGAAATTACCGTGGGAATGACGGCTCTGGCAGATTGCCTTGGGCCGTATGTGTTAAAGGGCCTCACAATGGTTACCGGAGTGTCAAAGGACCGGTAAAAGGACAACGCCATCTGGTCTGCCCCTATTTTGGTGGCAGAATAGGGTGACTGGCCCTGCAAAGGGTGATACTCGTTGATGGGAACCTTGAGGGCGGACCCGTAAACTTCACTTGTTGATGTGTGAATGACCTTTGAGATATTCAGGTCTTTTGCTGCCTGGAGGATATTCAGTGTTCCGCTTATATTGGTATCAACATAAGTGGCCGGGGATTTATAGGAATAGGGAATGGCAATCAGGGCGGCCAGATGAAGCACTGCATCACACCCGTTCATTGCATCTTTAACACCGAAAGGATCCCTGATATCGCCGGAATAGATTTCCATTTCATCAATGATTTTTTTATCACTGTGATCCAACCACCCCCATGAATTAAAGGAATTGTAAAATACAAATGCCTTGGTCGAATATCCTTGTGTTACGAGCGCCTCGGCCAGGTGAGAGCCGATAAACCCATCTGCACCTGTCACAAGAATTTTACCTTTTTGACTCATTTTGCGTTACATTCCTTTAGTTTAGAGGTTGAGTCCTCGATGGTATATGGGTATATTCGAACTTTATACTATACCAATTAATGAGAATTCACTATAACTATACCAATTAATGAGAATTCACTATAATCGCTGAGAGAATAGTCTGTCAATGTCAAAAAAGGGCTGCTAACCATGGAAAAAGATATATTTTTAACCGCCGATAGCTTGATTTCGCAGGCATTGAAAAAGTTTAATTCCGAAGGTGAAAAAGTTCTCCTGGTAACAGAGGTGAAAAAGCTGATCGGGGTTGTTACGGACGGTGATATCAGGCGGGCGGTTCTTGCAGGCTCTTCTCTGAATGATCCCATTACCCGGATTTACAATCGGTCTCCAAGCTATATTTTTGAATCCGACTTTGAGCCGGAATCTGTCAAAAAGTTATTGCTGGATAACAGGATCGACCTTGTTCCTGTGGTGAATAAGGCCATGGATGTGGTGGATTTTATCACCTGGGACCTGGCATTTTCAGAAGACGGGTTCCCTGTGAGAAAAAAAGGGCAGATATCCCTGCCGGTTGTGATCATGGCAGGTGGGAAAGGAACCCGTCTTGAACCGGTGACCACCATCATCCCGAAACCGCTGATCCCTGTGGGCTCCAAAACCATTGTAGAGCATATTATGGACAGATTTATGGAGAATGGTATTAACACGTTTTATTTCACCCTGAATTATCTGGGAGAGATGATAAAAGCCTATATCGGCAGTGTTGATCTGAAAAACACTCTCCACTATATTTTTGAAGATGATTTTTACGGAACCGCAGGAAGCCTGAAGCTTGGGAAGGACCAGTTGCCTGACACCTTTATTGTGTCCAATTGCGATATCATAGTGGAGACGGATTATTCAAAAATTCTGGCGTTTCATCAAAAAAGCAATGCATTCCTGACCATGGTGTCAGCTTTTCAACGTCACAGCATTCCTTATGGTGTCATTGATTTTAAAGAAGAAGGTGTCGTTACCAAAATCCATGAGAAACCCGAGAAGACCGTGGTCATCAATACCGGTGTTTATGTTGTAAATCTTGAGTGTCTGGATTATATTCCGGACAATAAGATGTTTCATATGACACATCTCATTGAAGCGCTCATGGAAGACGGAAAAAAAGTATGTACATATCCGATCAATGAGACCGAATATATTGATATCGGTCAATGGGATGAGTACCGAAAAGCTGTAAAACAATTCTCTTAGAAAGTGTGTATCTGTTTTGGTTAAACATTGTCTCATTATTGGTTACGGTTCCATCGGAGCAAGACATGCCAGGCTCTTAAAAAAACTGGGACACAACGTTTTTCTGGTTACCAGGAGGAATGCCGAAGAGTTTGTCTGCTTTCCTGATATCGAATCTGCATTAAACCACCAGCAGTTTGATATTGTAATTATCTCTAACCGGACTTCAGAGCATTTCGGATCAGTGGCAAGTCTTTCCCAAAAAGGGTTTTCCGGAACAGTATTGGTTGAAAAGCCCCTGTTTGATAAGGTGTTGCCATTAACTGCACTACCGTTTGATCTCTTTGTTGCTTATAATTTCAGATTTCATCCCATTCTTAAAAAAATATACGACCTGATTCAGGGTGAAAAAATTTATTCCATGCATGTATATTGCGGTCAGCATCTGAGTTCATGGCGAAAAGGCCGAGACTATTCACGTTGCTATTCTGCATCCAGAAGAATGGGGGGCGGGGTTCTCCGTGATTTAAGCCATGAGCTTGACTACATAAACTGGATGACCGGCGGATGGAAACGGGTTGCGGCATTGGGCGGAAAGGTAAGCGATCTTATCATCGACAGTGACGATGTGTTCTGCCTGTTGATGGAAACAAAGCAATGCCCGGCGGTTAGTCTCCAGGTTAATTATTTTGACAGAGTTGCAAAACGGCAGATTTTTATTAACGGAGAAAATTTATCCATCCGGGCAGATCTGATCCGGGGAAGTTTGAGTGCGGGAGAAGAGACGTATTCATTTGACATCGATCGTGATGTGACATACGTGGACCAGCTCAGGGCATTGACCTGTGAAAAATTCCAGGGTTTGGCAAGCCGGGATCAGGGAATGGAAATCCTGGAGCTGATCCAGGCTGCTGAAGAGGCTTCCCAAAAACGTACATGGGTTGAAAATTCTAGAATGGCTTAATATCGAAAAACTCTTTGATGACAATTCCAGATACATCTGTTGTTTTGATGATATTTTTAATGGACTTTGCCGTGTCCTTTTTATCAAAGGGGCTGTTCATTGAGGCTAAGTTGTCTCTAAAATCGGGTGAGATTGCCTTAGTCAATGCTTCAACAATCAAAGCCTTTTGAGTGGGACAATGGATAATATTATCTGCACTGATCCTGCCGTTTTGGCGTTTCCCGATGTTCACCACCGGAATTTTGAAGCTTGGAGCCTCAAGAATACCGGACGAGGAATTTCCCACCACGGCTGTTGCGTATTTCATTGCGCTCAGGTATTTAATCTGCCCCATACTGGTGAAAGCCATGACCCGTTTCTTATTTTCAAGGGCAAATGCATCAATGCGTTTGTTGATCCTCCGGCCACAGGCATCTGCATTGGCCTTTGTAATAATGATTGAGAGATCCTTAAACCGTTTGTCCAACAGGGCCGATAAGAGTTCGTTGAATTGAACTTCAGCCTTTTCGCTCTCCAGGGTCACCGGGTGAAAGGTTGCCAGAACGTATTGCCTGTTCCGTGAAATACCGTATTTTGACCTGAAAGCATCTTCTTTTAAAAGGGGGAGATTTTTTATGTTTTCAACGCCCAATGCACCCACGTTAAATACCCTGTCCGGATGCTCTCCCAGTTGAATTACCCGCTCCCGATAGGGGGGGGCACATGTGAAATGCAGATGGCTCATCTTGGTGATGGCGTGGCGAAATCCTTCATCAATGGCGCCTGTGGTTTTTTCACCGCCATGGATATGGGCGACCGGCAGATTAAGTACCAGGGCACAGGCAACAATTGTAAAGGTCTCAAATCGGTCTCCGAGGATGATCAGGATGTCTGGAGACAGACGTTCCAGTGCGCCTTGATACCCGATCATGCCAAGTCCCATGGATTTACAAACACCAGATGGAGAATCCGAGCCCAAAAGGGTCTCGATTTTTTCATCTATCCGGAAACCGTCTGCTTCAATCAGCTGATAAGTTAAGCCGAACTCATCGGACAGGTGCATGCCGCTGACAATGAGCTGGAGTTCAAGTTCCTTGTCCTTTTCAATTGCCGTCAACAGCGGTTGAAGCAGTCCGTATTCCGCCCGTGTACCGGTAAAAACGCAGATTTTTTTCATTAAATTGCTTTTCCCTGCATTAAATCAAATGGTGATCTGTTCATCCTCTAAAAAGTCTTTTTCGGCTTTTTTGCCAATAACTGTATGCCAGTGCATTGGCGACAGGCCGTTTCCCGGTCGCTTTACCGTTAGGTTGCTAGCTGTAAATATTTCTCCAGCCTTAATCGTCCTTGCCGCAACAATACTTTTTCTGACAATGTTGATGTTTTCTGATTCAGCCGGTTTAGGCTCTTTGACACCGTCTCCCAATGCTTTTTCAATATTTCTGATGCCAAGCACCATTCTTTTGAATTCATCCGGTTCTATACTGGCAATATGGTCCGGGCCATCCAGAGTCCTGTCCAGAGTAAAATGTTTTTCAATAATTCTTGCCCCCAATGCCACGGCTGCAATGGCCGCCTCAATCCCCAGAGTATGGTCGGAATATCCCACTCGTATTCCGGGGAATGAATTGATCATGGCTGGAATGGCAAGCAGATTTACATCGCCAAACGGGGCAGGGTATTGGGTGCAGCAGTGCAAAAGGCTTAAGTTCTTTTTGGGGGTGCCTGCATCGGTTAAAATATCAATGGCGGATCGGATCTCTTTTAAGTTTGCCATTCCTGTGGACAGGATTAATTTTTTTCCCAACCTCCCTATGTTTTCAAGATAGGGAAGATTCGTAATCTCCCCGGAAGGAATCTTAAAGGTGCGCAGGTTCAGTGAATCAAGAAGCTTTATGCTGCTGAAACCAAATGGGCTTGAAAGGAATCGTATTTTTTTTTGATTGCAATAGTCGATAAGATGCCTGTGCCCTTGTCCATCCAGTTCCAGTTGTTTGAGCATATCAAACTGGGAATCGTTTTCTAATGTATTTCTAACCTGGTAATCTGCTTTGGGTGCATAATGGCAGGCAAGTTCTTCCGCCTTGAATGCCTGGAATTTAACAGCATCCGCCCCGGCTTCAACAGCTTTGTCCACGAGCTGTTCCGCCTGACGGATACTCCCGTTGTGATTCACACCGGCCTCAGCAATGATAAACACCCTTTCCATGGTTACCACCCTATTTTGTGAATCTGGTTATTGATTTCAAAATATGCGCCAGGCGCATTGGGAAATGTGACGGCTTTAATCCGTCTGTTGATCTCGTCTTTGTCCATGTCCAAAGTCAGGCGGCACAGGGCATTGAGTTCTTTCCTCGTATAGGCGGCTCTCTTCCATTTTATGCCGGCGTCAGGTAGCTTTTTTTCTTCAAGGACCAAGGACATGACATCGTAAAAAACAGTAAGGATATGGGAATAGCTACGCCGTGTTAAAGAAAATACCGTGTCTGTGTCATATAGTGGAAAGCGTTTCTCCACAATGATTTGTCCGGTATCAACCTTTTCAAGCATGTGGTGGCATGTAATTCCGAAAGAGGGTGCTCCGTCATAGATTGCAAAGTTTGTGCACCCGATCCCCGGGTATTCGGACGGCCCTGGATGGAAATTGATGCTTGTCCTGGCCGATATGTCCAGTAAGCGGCCCGGAATAATCCAGGGTGACAGATAGGAAATCAGAAGATCTCCCTTCCATTTGAACGCTGCTTCTGGGAAGGGGTGTCCCAGCTTTCCCAGATGGATCTCTGACGTCGGGAAATGCAGTTTTAAAAAATCAACAGCCTGCTCGCAGAAAAAATCGTTTTCCTTACCAAAAAATAGGATCGAAGGTGTCATATCATTTTCTCTTAGTATCGTTGATTAGTAGTTCGGCAAGTTTAAAATCAAAGGGGGTATCAATGTCCAGAGCCCTTTCCTGGGGAACCACAACAGCCTTGACAGTCCCTTCAAAAATGCCATTGGCCTTCAGGATGAAGTCCGGTCTGACCACATAGGCCACTGTTGTCATATCGTACATCGCAGAAGCGTCCTGGCGCCTGAATACGGCTTTATCCAATGGGGCAGCAAGGTTCGCCGACATAGTGGCATCAAGGGTTACCATATTGAAAGAGGGATGCCGCTGCGCCGGGGTTACCGTAATGACGGCATCGGTATCCGGATTATGCCGGATAAGCCTGATACAGTTTTCAACATCTTCAACCGTTCTGAACGGCGAGGTTGAGGGTAGTGAGGTAAACAGGTCAAAATGATACCCTGTGTCTCTTATAAAATTAATGGCATGACGCCAGGCCAGCCATTCCGGAGAGTCATCTTTTGCCAGATCAGCAGGCCGGATAAAAGGTACCTCTGCCCCTGCTTTTCTTGCGATATCTGCAATGTTTTTATCATCGGTGGATACAATAAGCCGGTGGATGTTTGGGCATGCCTTTGCTAAATCAATGGCATGGCAGATCAACGGCTTTTTGCCAAGCAATTTTATATTCTTTCCAAATACGCCTTTTGACCCGCCTCTTGCAAAAATAAATCCGATATTCTTCATCCTTACCCTTATGGTGTCCTTGTTTCAGCGTATAGGTCACCCGTGTTGACTCTATGTGTTTTGTTGGTTTCGAATGCTTGATTAGGTTTCCATTTAAACTGTCATTCTTATATAGTATGCTAACTTTTGTGATCACAATAGTATGATCAGGTTGAAAACACAAGTTTACGCCGTTTCGGTTATTTTGCTTATTAATGCGATGTGGTGTGTCGATAATTTGACGGTATCCCGTGTCTCTGTGTGAGAGTCGGCTCCTGGACAGGGTGCCGGATATCGGTATACAGCGTAAACCAGGTGAATTTTCTATGTGTAAATAGAAGGCATGAAAAGTGCATTGGTTATTGTGAATGTATTTCCGAATTAAAATGAATAAAAAATAGGGAACTATTTTCCTATATGGATTGCTAAATACGTATGGATGCATCAACTAAGATACTAATTTGTGGCTTGGGGTCAATGGGAAAGCGGCGGCTAAGACTTCTTCAAAAGAATTATCCGGATCTTAAAGTTTATGGAACAGATATACGCCCAGACCGCTGCCGGGAAGTTGAAACTGAGTTTCAGATTCAGACATTTTCTGATTTTAAAACAGCATTCAAAAGGATAACGCCTTTTGCCGTTTTTGTATGCACAGCTCCGAAATTTCATTCCGAATATGTGATCCATGCCTTGGAAAACAATTCCCATACCTTCTCGGAAATCAATTTGGACACCAGGAAATATGACAGAATCCTGGAGGCGGCCAAAGCAAACCAAAAAACAGCATTTTTATCCTCAACCTTTCTTTATAGAAAGGAAATAAGATGGATCATGCAAAAGGTAACAGGGGTGAGTAATCTAACCTATCGGTATCATGTCGGGCAATATTTGCCGGATTGGCATCCCTGGGAAAAATATACGGATTTTTTTGTTGCCGAGGCCGAACAAAGTGCATGCAAAGAAATTCTGGCCATTGAGTTGCCATGGCTCACAATGGCCTTTGGGGGCGTAAAACGATTCGAGACAATGACGCGTACGATTTCGGATCTTGAACTGGACTATGACGACACCGTTCATATCCTTTTTGAGCACGACAGTGGAATACAGGGGAGTGTTTCCATTGACTGCGTTGCCGCAAGAGGCATTCGAAAACTGGATGTGTATAATCATGAGCTATATATTGAATGGAACGGAACACCGGAAACGTTGTCACAATATGATCGTGAGAAAAAGCGGATGAACGAAATTCAATTATACAATGAGATCAGCAAGGACAAGGCCTATGATGCGTTCATAATTGAAAATCCTTATATGGAGGAAATAAAGGCCTTTTTTGAATCAATCCAACAGCGAAAAAACCATGGGCGATACACCTATAAACAGGACCTGGATGTATTAAACCTGGTGAATGCAATTCACAGCAATCAGAATGGGAGGATGAGGTGATGGGTGATGTTTTAGAGGTGAAATACGGGCTTCCCAGAGATGTCAAGTTTTGCAATCGGTGCGTGATATCAAATCAGAGACCCAATTCAGCGATAGAGTTTCAGCATAATATAGAGACCCGGAAATCGACAATTAATATCAATGATGACGGTATTTGCGATGCGTGTAAAACTGCAGAGGGAAAAGAGAATATCAACTGGGAAGAAAGAGAACAGGAGTTGATTCAGCTTTTAGATAAATATCGAAGAAACGACGGGTATTATGACTGCCTTGTTCCGGGAAGCGGAGGGAAGGACAGTGGTATGCAGGCTCACATTTTAAAATACAAGTATGGTATGAACCCTCTGACCATAACCTGGCCTCCGATTTTGTATACGGATTACGGATATAAAAATTTTAGGAATTGGATAGACGTAGGGGGATTTGACAATATCAGTTTTAACCGTAACGGCAGGGTGATGAAACTGTTAACAAGATTGTCCATTGAAAACCTGCTCCACCCTTTTCAGACCTTTATGTTAGGACAGAAGAATTTGGCGCCCAAAATCGCCATGAAGTATGATATCCCTCTGATTTTTTACGGAGAAAATGAGGCGGAATACGGAAACCCCATTGCGGATAATACAGATTCTCTCAGGGATAAATCTTACTTTGCCATGGAAAATATGAAAGATGTTTATCTTGCGGGTTTGCCCATTGAAGAATTAATGGATCAATACAATTTAACCCTGAATGATCTGCTCTCTTTTTTACCGGCAGATTACAGGGAACTTGAAAAATCCGACCTTGAGGTTCATTATCTCGGATATTACGTTAAGTGGGTTCCACAGGAAGCCTATTATTATTGTGTGGAAAATACAGGTTTCAGCGCAAGGCCCTGCCGCACCCAGGGGACATACAGCAAATACAACAGCATTGACGATAAAATTGATGACCTGCATTACTATACAACCTTTATTAAGTTCGGTATAGGACGTACAACCTATGACGCATCACAGGAAATTAGAAACAAACATTTGACAAGGGAAGAGGGGCAGGCTCTTGTCAAAAGGTTTGACGGAGAGTTCCCGGATAAGTATTTCAATGAAATTATGGATTATATTGGAATGGCACCTGAACGGTTCCTGGAGTTGTGCGATGAATTTCGTTCGCCTCACCTATGGAACAATCAAAATGGAGAGTGGAAATTGAGGCATACGGTTAACGGGAATGGGACCGATGACAATTAGACTGATTCCCCGTTTGGATATCAAAGGACCGAACCTTGTCAAAGGAATTCATTTAGAGGGATTAAGAACCCTTGGAAAACCTGAGGTTTTTGCCCGGCACTATTATGAGGCAGGGGCGGATGAACTCATCTATATGGATGTGGTTGCAAGCCTTTATGAACGCAACTCCCTTGCCGATCTTATCTCAAAAACAGCAAGGGAAATATTTATTCCTTTAACGGTGGGCGGCGGTATACGGAATCTGAATGATATTTGCAAGGTTCTGGAGGCAGGTGCTGATAAAGTCGCTATCAACACTGCTGCGGTTCGGGATCCTGATTTTATTCGGAAGGCGGTTCAAAGGTTCGGTGCCTCTACAATTGTTATCTCAATCGAGGCTATTAAAAAATCAGACGGTACATATGAAGCCTATACAGATAATGGAAGAGAGGAAACCGGTTTGGATGTCTTTAAATGGGCCCGGAAAGTCGTCTCTTTGGGCGCAGGAGAAATACTGATCACCTCAATAGACCAGGAGGGAACAGGAGATGGCTTTGACCTTGAGTTAGTAAAGCAGATTTCAGATTCAGTGCCCATACCCGTGATTGCCCTGGGCGGTGCCGGAAATATGTCACATGTTGCCGAAGTTATTGAGCAGGGGCATGCTGATGCTGTGGGGATGGCATCTTTGCTTCACTATGAATTTATCAGAACCTTTGATATGCTGGAGAAAGACTATTCAAAAGAGGGAAATATCGATTATTTAAAATCCGGTCGGTCATTTTCCAAAATTGCCCCCTCTTCCATGGCTGAAATCAAGGAACTACTGGCTCAAAAGGGGATGGATTGCAGGCCTGTTGTTGGTGCCAACAAATGATAAGAAAAAAAGTAGCCATTATTGATTACGGTGTGGGAAATCTGTTCAGTGTTCGGCAGGCCTGTGAATCTGCAGGAATGAATGGCTTTATCACATCTTCTTCACAGGATATCCTGAACAGTGAAGCGGTTATATTACCGGGAGTCGGCGCGTTTGGATCTGCAATGGCCTCACTGACAAGTAGCGGTCTGGTTCCTGTAATTGAGCATGTTGCAGCGTCAGGCAAACCGTTGCTGGGTATATGTCTGGGGATGCAATTGTTGCTGGAAAAAAGTTGTGAATTTGGTGAATCCCAAGGACTGGGTATCATAAAAGGAGAGGTGGTCCGTCTTGGTAGTGAGACCGCAGGGATGCAGGGTCTCCCAAAAGTTCCCCACGTGGGATGGAATCGGATAGAGGAACCTGCGCCTGATGCGTGGAAGGAGTCGTATCTGAAAGCCAATAAAAGTGATGACTACATGTATTTTGTTCATTCTTATTACTCTGTTCCTGCTGATGAGCGGATTGTCTTATCCATGACAAATTACAAGGGAATTAAATTTTGTTCCAGTTTTCAGGTGAATAATATCTTTGGCTGTCAATTTCATCCTGAAAAAAGCGGACCTGGGGGAATTGAAATTTATAAAACTTTATCATTATTGACCTGAATAGGGGGATGCGAACGGTGACGGTTCAAACAACAAAAGAGTGGCTTGACCTTCTCAGACAATCTGTTGGAAATACCAAATCAAGACTTGGGTTAACCCCCGAACCGTTTGAAAAGGTGTCTCAAACAGTAAAACAGATATTAAGTGCAGCCATGAAGGATGCGAACAGGGTCTATTGGGTTGGTAATGGCGGAAGCTGCGCCATATGTTCTCACCTTTCCCAGGATATGATGAACAAACTGGGTATCCGCTCCCATCTTTTTAATGATCCGTCGATGATGACATGCATGGCAAATGATTACGGATATGAAAATGTATATGCCAGGCCCATTGCCACTTATGGAGAGCAAAACGATATTTTAATTGCCATTTCAAGTTCCGGGAATTCAGAAAATATTCTAAATGCGGTTGAGGTAGCAAAGAAGCGGCAGATGATTGTTATTGGCCTATCCGGTTTTAAAGAAAATAATAAGCTTTGGAACGCAGCATGTGATGCATCTTTTTTTGTTTCTTCAGACTTGTATGGGATTGTTGAGACAGGTCACGAGTTGATTTTACATGGAATAATCGAAACATTGTGGTTGAAAACCCAAAATATTTGAAACCTAAGAGGAACAAAGAGGTATGCGGATAGATGGACAATAAAGAAAAACAATCAATAGCGGACTTAACCCGGATTGCTGCCCGCCTGAGAGTCCGTGTGGTTCAAATGTCTCATGAATCACGTGCATCACATCTGGGGTCAGCCCTTTCCTGTGTTGATATATTAACCGCTTTGTACTTTAACACCTTAAACATCACACCGGAAAATATCCGAAAAACGGAACGGGACAGGTTTATCCTCAGCAAGGGGCATGCCATATCGGCACTTTATGCCGTGCTTGCCTTTAAAAACATTATAGACGGTTCTATGCTTGATAGCTATTGTGCCCCTGGAAGCTGTTTGGCAGAGCATCCTGTGCCATTCGATCCCCCCGGGGTAGAGGCGGCAACCGGATCTTTAGGGCATGGACTTTCATTAGGGCTCGGTATGGCCCTGGCCGGGCGAATTCAGAACAAGGATTACAATATTTTTGTTTTGAGCAGTGACGGGGAGTGCAATGAGGGAAGTGTGTGGGAGGCTGCCATGCAAGCCTCCGCCAAGGAGGTTAATAATCTGTGCGTGATCGTTGACTTCAACAAGTGGCAGGCAACCGGCAGAAGCTGTGAGGTCGCGGGGCTTGAGCCATTAAAAGCCAAATGGGAGGCCTTTGGCTGGAGAAGTGTGGAAGTGGATGGGCATGACATGAGCACCCTTGTAAAAACTTTGGGTAAGGTAAAAAAGAGTGACAAACCAACGGCTGTCATTGCACATACCATAAAGGGAAAAGGTGTTTCTTTTATGGAAGATGATAATAACTGGCATTACAGGATCCCTACCAAGGAAGAGGTTCAACTGGCCAAAGTGGAACTTGGGGTGATGGAAACTGACAAATAAAACAGGTGATGTACGTATGACTGAAACAATCATTGTCGTTGGCAGCAACTCCTTTTCCGGGTCACATTTTGTGCGTGGTGCTTTGGAAAAAGAATATGAAGTGATAGGGGTGAGCCGTTCAACTGAACCTGACTCGGTTTTTTTACCGTATAAGTGGGAAGATGCCGGATTGAATCGGAAATTCAGGTTTTATCAGTATGATTTAAATCATGACCTTGAAAAGATAATGGACCTCATCCATGCGGTCAAACCGGCGTATGTTGTTAATTTTGCCGCCCAGAGCATGGTAGGACAAAGCTGGGAGTATCCGGCGCATTGGTTCAGAACAAATGTGGTCTCGGCAATAAATTTTCACGACAGGTTGAGGCAATGTTCATTTATTAAAAAATACCTGCATGTGTCAACACCGGAGGTCTATGGTAACTGTGAGGGACTGATTAAAGAAAACGCAACCTACAATCCCAGCACCCCTTATGCAGTTTCAAGGGCTGCCGCAGATATGAGCCTTAATACCTTTGTAGATACCTATGATTTCCCTGTGGTTTTCACAAGGGCGGCCAATGTTTATGGGCCCGGACAACAGCTTTATCGAATTATTCCAAGGGCTGTTTTGTTCTTTATGACAAACAGGACGCTTCAACTTCATGGCGGCGGTGCTTCTGTCCGATCATTCATTCATATAAAAGATGTTGTAAACGGAACCATGGAGGCCTTGGTAAAAGGAGAACCCGGAGATATTTTTCATCTGTCTACAAAGGAGAACATTTCTATTCGGGACCTTGTAGAAAAAATTGCCAAAGTGATGGATGTTGATTTCAATGCCTGTGTACAGGTAGCGCAAGAGCGTCCTGGAAAGGATTCTGCCTATTTACTCGATTCGGGCAAGGCTGTGGATGAACTAGGGTGGAAATACAAGATAGAATTGGAAGAGGGGATAGAGCAGACCATTTCATGGGTTAAGAAAAATTTAAATCAATTATTAAAGCAACCTTTGGACTATATTCATAAAGCATAAAAAACATACTTAGGATTAGGAGATAGAATGAAAATTCTTGTAACAGGCGGCTGCGGCTATATCGGTTCGATACTGGTTCCCAAGTTATTGGCCATGGACATGGAGGTTGTTGTCTTTGACATCATGTGGTTTGGAAATGTCCATCCCCCTCATGAGCGCCTGGAAATCATTCAGGGAGATATCAGAGATATTTCATCAATTCCCATGAAAAATGTCGATGCCGTGATTCATTTGGCAAATGTCGCCAATGACCCTTGCGGAGATCTGGATGCAAAGCTGGTGTGGGAGGTAAATGCCCTGGCGACAATGACATTGGTTGAAAAGTGCATTGAAAATAGTGTGCAACAGTTTATCTATGCAAGTTCCGGGAGTGTATACGGGGTTAAAGACGAGGAGCAGGTGACAGAGGAACTCAGCCTTTTACCTATCTCTGATTATAATAAAACAAAAATGATCAGCGAAAGGGTTCTTTTAAGCTATCAAAACGATATCGCCGTGCAGATTGTCAGACCGGCCACGGTGTGCGGTGTCTCCCCGAGAATGAGGCTTGATGTCTCCGTTAACATGTTGACCATGCAGGCACTGAAAAATAAGCTGATTACGGTCTTTGGGGGAGCCCAGACACGGCCCAATATCCATATTCAGGACATCACGAATGTATTTATTCATTTTTTGCAAAATAGCGACAGGTTTACCGGGATCTATAATGCAGGATTTGAGAATATATCCATACTCGGTATTGCAGAAAAAATAGCCGATTGCATACCCACAAAGATTGAGGTTACAGCTTCCAATGATCCCCGCTCATACCGCTTGAATTCTGATAAACTGTTAAAAACAGGCTTTCTGCCGGCACATAATATTCAAACAGCCATTGATGAGATCGTTTCTGCTGAGGCTGCGGGAAATTTAGATGATAAAGAGATACATTACAATGTTAAAACCATGAAAAAAATATTTCAAAATGGCCAGTAATGATTTCTAAAAGGCACGTGAGACTCTTAACCCCACATAAAGAGATGGTAGCAAATAATGAACGAAAACCGTGAGATGCTCAGCGTGAAATTTACTCTCAATGATGAGAGTTTGTGTATTAAATCTTCAGGTAGCAATGGTATTCACTGGTCTGAAAAAAATATGAAAGGTCTGGCACAAGATTCAAATACAGGCCAGATGATTTTTTATTGGGTGCTGAAGGAGATAAAGCCGCTTTTTTATACATTACCGGTTGAAACAGTTCATGTTGAAATGACTGAGGAGTGTAAAACCCGTTTGGGGGGGGTAATTCAGTTTTGCCACAAATGTCTTACCAATACGAATAACACAATAAAAAAATACACTGGTTTGAAAAATGCAGCTGCTCAGAATGAAAAGGTGCTGTTTTTTAATGTGAACGATAATGTGAACTTAAAAAAGTTCTATGAGCAGTTAGACCTGGCCAATTCCCATAAGTTGCTATACAAAAGCTTCAACCCGGGCTTCAACCTTGTAACAAGGCAATGGGAAAAAACAGACCCGCCTATCACTGTTGATGAGTTCGTTCTCCTGATCCAGGATCAGGAACTGGGAAAGATAGTATCCATAAACCATTATTTGTTGGAAAAATATTTTGACCAGGGGATTTACCTGATTGCCCTCTTCGAATATCTTGGTGTTGAATATGTTATTTTTGATCACGACCCCTGGGATGATACATTGTCCGGGCATTTGACTAAGTCCTTTTATAATTGTGATTCTTTTACCAGATTTTCCTATTCATATGCCCACAAATTCTGGGATAGGCATTATAAGTTAAAAAATGTTCATCATGTGGCGTTGACCAATGAATATCCGAAAAAATATGTGCCGGAGAAATTGCCCGATGATTACAATATCGTGATTATGACAAATGCCAGGGTTCAGAATGTACTCCATTTTTTGAACCCGATCTTATTTTTGCTTAGCCATTTTAAGACCGAGTCCTTTTTTGATGAGGTGGAGTTATGGTACTATTCTTTACGTTTTATGATCCTTGAAATAATGGATTTAAATGAATTTGAAAGACTCCAATATAACAGTTTATTGGCTAATATGATTTATGCTATTTCACAGTTTGTAAAATATGATGTTATTGATAGCATTGATTCCGAAAGACGTATTGAGCTGTATGGAGATCAGGGATGGAACCATGTTTTTCCCGAATTGTATAAGACATATTTGGATAGAAAAAGTATTGACGAGTTAATTGCCAGAAAAGAGTCTCTTTATCTATTGATGAATATTCAGACCACATGGCTTGAAAGCAGTGCTGCCGTATTCGAGGCCATTAATTATCAGCTGCCGTTTATTAATCATCCGGCTTTGGTTAAAAGCCAGGAACTTAGTGGATTGTCTAATCTCGAGTATCGGAATTCAACAGAGCTTAATGACAGAATCAACGACATCAATTCATATACTAACGAGGAGGCAATCTCATCCATACGGTTCTTGAATGATATTTCAAATGATTGCATGTCAGCAATAGGCCAGGCAGTTAATAAGAATGAACTTTATCGTTCCGAAAATAATAATTATGGGGTTCAATTAAACATACATGATGGGTTGTTGAGTCAAAAGATTCATCAATATATAGATAAAAACGAGCATTTTCTCAGATACACATTTAAAAGTTTGTTTAAGGAGTCAGTGAAGTTAAACGTGGAAAAATCAGAATATTTTCCAAAAGAATACATGCAAAGACTCCTTCATTATGCGCAGACTATAAAAAAATGAAGATCCGTCCATCAGGCCGTAGCATTCACAGTATGAATATATAACGAGGCTGCTGAGAAGTTGATTCTGACAAGGCAAGGAGAGGGTATTGAATCATTCATGTCATCTGTGTGGTAAAGACAAGGCTGAACTGTTGCTGGATTTTGGGACACAGCCCGTCTGCAACCGTTTTCTCACGGAAAATGACGAAAATGAGACCTCGTATCCACTTCAACTGGGCCAATGCAGAGCGTGCGGATTGATTCAACTGCAGAAACCTTTGAAACCGGCTGACGTAAGACCCCGATTTGACTGGATCCGCTACCGTGAACCAGAGGATCACCTGGCTGATGTTGCTCAGATGATAGAGGCTTTAGACGGCATATCGCCAGAGGCAGCAATTTTTGGCCTAAGCGGTTATGACACCCCTTTGATTGAACGGCTGGCGCAAAAAGGATTTTCCTTTGCACAGGTAATGGCACCTGATTCTGATTATAAGATTCGCCAGGATACCTGGGGCGTTGAGACAATTATAGACAAGCTTGCAGCAGGTGCTTCAGAAACCATCGTTGACGAAAAGGGAAGACTGGATATCATTATTGCCGGTTTCATTCTGGAGCATGCTTGGCATGTAAGGGATTTTCTAAAGTCTATAAGAACCATGATTAAGCCTTCCGGGTATTTTATTTTACAAGTGCCAGATTTCGGGGAAGCTTTAAAAGTGCCAGATTATAGTTCTATTTGGGAAGAACATGTGCTCTATTTTACAGAAGATTCTTTAAGGGCCTGCGCCTTGGCTTGCGGATTCGAACCGGTCCTTTTTAAGGCCTATGACAGTCAGAGTGTGCTTACCGCTGTGTGGCGGCTTGCAGATAAAGAAAAAACATCCCTGGAAGTTGATCCCGGCCACCAACTGGTTCTTGGCAATGATTACAAAAATAGCTTTTGCCGGCTAAAAGCCGACATTCAGATGAGATTGGAGCGGTTTAGAGAAAAAAGAGGAAGAGTTGCCGTATTCGGTGCCGGACACCAGACCTGCCAGTTTATCAATTTGTTTGATATCGGTGGAATGATTGACTTTGTTGCTGATGATTTTAAGCCTAAACAAGGGTTGTATATGCCCGGATCCCGCCTGGAAATTAAAAGCTCTGAAAATCTTGTGACGGAAAATATTTCCCTGTGCCTGCTTGGTGTCTCGCCGGGCATCTGTGATCGAATTATTTCCAACAACAGGCAGTTCATTGAAAATGGCGGAGTGTTTGGATCGATTTATCAAGAAGGATTTGAGATTGAATAAGAAACCATGTGAAAAAATGCATACTTTGATTGTTGGCGGCACAAGGGGAATTGGCAGAGTCGCTGTAAAAACAATGGCTAAAAACGGAAATCGGGTTTCTGTAATCGGGCGTCATCAACACAAAGAAATCGACGGTTCAATCAGCAAGGATCAAAACATCACCAGCTGGTACGGAGATATAAGGGATACGGAACAGATAAACTGTGTGCTTGGCGAAATCATAAATAGAAACGGGAGAATTGACAATCTGCTGTTCTTCCAGCGGTATAGAGGGGATACTGATGCCTGGGAAAATGAAATAGACACAACACTGACTGCCACAAAGTCCGTGATCGAGCATCTGGCCGATGGGGGCTTTTTTAACGGCGAAAGCAGTATTGTGATTGTTTCATCGGTGGCATCGGATTTCATTGCACAGGAACAGGAAGTTGGATATCATGTGGCCAAAGCCGGTGTCCTTCAATTGGCAAAATACTATGCAGTGACACTGGGAAAGAAAAAAATACGGGTAAACTGTGTATCCCCGGGGATGGTTTTGAAAGAAGAGGCCAAACCGTACTATCAGAAAAATGTGAAGAAGATGGAGTTGTTTGAACGTATTACCCCACTGGGGCGGATGGGAACACCAGAGGATATTGTCAATTTGATTGAGTTCCTGTGCAGCCCCGGTGCATCATATATCACGGGGCAGAATATCGTTATTGATGGTGGTTTGACGTTGCAGATGCACGCCTCCCTGTGCACAGAACAATTTATAAATGGAGAGACCGTGGAATGATACATTCTCGTCGTGAGACCTGCCGGCTGTGTGATAGTAAAAACGTAAAGAAAGTGATCCACTTAGAGCCAACACCACTGGCCGATTTGTATTTGGATCAACATAGAAAAAATGAAAGCACGGACTGCTTCCCGCTTGAATTATACTTTTGTGAAGACTGTTACCATGTTCAGCTGCTGGATGTGATTTCTCCTGAATATTTATTTGAAGATTACTTATACGAGACTGTCAGCTCTCCGGGGCTTGTACAGCACTTTGAGCAATATGCCCAGGCCACCGCAGAAAAACTGAGTGTAGGGAAAGAAGACCAGGTACTGGATATTGGCAGCAACGACGGGACGCTGTTATCTTTTTTTAAACAATACGGGTGCAGGGTACTCGGTGTTGATGCGGCAAAAGAAATTGCAAACAGGGCGACTAAGAATGGGATTGAAACTATTTCCGGCTTTTTCAACCGCAGTCTGGCCGAGCAAATAAAGCGAAACCAAGGCCCAATGGATCTCATAACAGCCAACAATGTATATGCCCATGCCGATGACCTGGCCGGTATCACCCAGGGGATTCAACTGCTGCTGAACCCTGAGGGCGTCTTTGTATTTGAAGTCTCCTACCTTCCCGATTTGATTGAAAACAGCGTTTTCGATTTTGTTTATCACGAGCACTTGTGTTACCACTCAGTCATATCCTTGGATCGGTTTTTTAAGAGGCACGGCCTTGTGCTTTTTGATGTCCACCGTGTTCCGACAAAAGGAGGATCTATCAGAGGTTATGCAAGGCTTGCATCAGGTGAACGGCCTATCACATCTAATGTTAAGGGCTTTTTGGATCAGGAACTAAAACAAAAACTTGATACGTCTGAACCCTACAGTTTATTTGAATCCAGAATTAACCAAATCAGGCAGCAATTGGCGCCGATTGTGGACAAGGCGGAAAAAGAGGGGAAGGTCATTTACGGCTATGGGGCCTGTGCAACAGCCACCACTATGATCTACCACTTTAACCTGACCACGGTTTTGTCAGGTATTGTTGATGATAATCCGGACAGGCAAAACCTCTTCAGTCCCGGGTGTCATATTCCTATCATCTCGCCGGATAAAATATATAGTGACCGACCCGACTATATTTTAATAACAGCCTGGCGGTTTGCTGAAGATATTATTAAAAAACATGCAGCGTATCTGGAGAATGGGGGGCAATTTATAGTACCCCTGCCTGAAATACGTATAATTGGTAGTCGGTGAACAGGATCATCCATGGCTGATACACAAAAAAATGTTTTTTTCCCAGATTCTCCGGAAATCGTGTGTATCAATGCACCGGATCTGGATGTGATCAGGCAGGCTGCCCAATCTTCTCCCTTGGGGAGGGCAAGGTATTGCCTTCACCCCTCACATGACGATCCGGTTCAACAGATGATTGTTGCATTCATTAAAGATTCCAGAGTGCCTGTTCACAGGCACCGGCAAAAAAGCGAATCCTTTCATGTGATTGAAGGGGAGTTGGAGGTCCAGCTCTACAATGATTCGGGTTCTAAGGTCGAGACCATAAAAATGGGTACGATGGAATCCGGTTTAACATTTGTCTACAGGATCAATACCGATACCTGGCACACAGTGAAACCTTTATCGCCCATGGTTATTATTCATGAAATTTTAACCGGACCCTTTGACGGGGAAATGGAAATTTTTTCAAAATGAAAATAAATATATGCAGAAGTTGCAATGAACGTCATGTCTCCGAGATTATTGATTTCGGGAGACAGCCAATCGTCCACCATCTGCCTGAAAAACAGGGTGTAGAGGAGTATATTCATCCGCTTGCAATTAATATCTGTAGGGATTGCGGCATTGCGTTTATTCCAGACCCCTGCCCGCCGGAAAAGCTTTATCTTGATTACAATTATAATTTCAGTCATTGGAAATCTGAACCTCACATGGAAGCGGAGATTGCCATGATAGTAAACGGGTGCAATGGGCTTTCTGATTCCATATTTGAAATCGGATGTAATGACGGTACTTTTATCTCTAACTTCGACGGTGTGAATAGAAGAGTCGGGATGGAGCCCAATCTGCACCCGGCGAAATTATCCGAACAAAAGGGTATCAAGGTCATAAAGGAATTTTTAAGCCGGGAGGTTTCAGAAAAGATTATAACGGAATACGGATGCTTTGACCTGGTGGTCGCACGACAGGTATTGGAGCATTTACAGGACTACAGCCTGTTTTTCCAGTGTCTTGATATTTTACTTTCAGACCGGGGATATGTGTTTGTGGATGTGCCGGATAGTGAAAACGGATTTCAACAGGGCGACTGCTCCATCATTTGGGAAGAACATGTTGTTTATTTTAGTGAAAACACCTTGAAAAATCTTTTTTTCGAAAATGGTTTTGAACTTGTAGACATAAAAAAGTTCAACTTCAGCGGCGGAATTGTGTCCTGTCTGTTTCGGAAGTTAAAAAACAAAAAAAAATGTCCGGATCGCCAAGATGTCGGCTCGTTTATAAATGATGCCCTTTCTTTTGGAAAAAAAGTTGAGAATTATCGCGGCAGGCTTTCCAGACTTTTGACGTTTTGTAAGCAGCAGAATCAAAGGGTGATCGTCTACGGAGTGGGGTGCAGAGGATCTTTGTTTGTGAACGGTTTGAAACTGGCTTCCATGATAGATTTTGCGGTGGATGACCAGGAAGAAAGACAGGGGAAATATATGGCAGGATCTCAATTGCCTATACGTTCAAGCCGTGAATTGGGCAAAATAAATGAAAAAATGCTGATCCTTTTAGCTGTGGGCCAGGAAAATGATGAAAAGGTCAAAACCAAAATACGCAGGATGACATCTCCTGAAACGTGTGAAATCCTTTCGGTCTGTTCACCAGCCGATATTTTTTCCGAGTTGAAAACCGTTGAATCAAAAATATCAAAATAACCACCTGTTATTTTCAGGTAAACATTCAGGAGTTGAGCATGAATGATCTGCAGAATCCATTTATTGACTTTTATAACAGGCATGGCATCATTCCGGTCGCCCAGGATATTTCCAATCTTGAACAGCATTTTCAAAGAAGGGCTGCTCTATACAGGCATTGCGGTATCCCATCCCAGCTCATAACGGGGCGGTCCGTATTGGAAATCGGGCCGGGAACCGGTCACAATGCAGTGTATACAAATGCGCTTAAACCGGAGAATTATGTCCTTGTCGACGGGGCAAAACAGAGTGTTAAAACACTGAAGGAAATATTTGAAAAAACTTTCTCAGATACATCCAACTGCCGCGTAATCGAATCTAGTCTTGAGGATCTGGTACTTGACGAGGTCTTTGATGTTGTCCTTTGTGAAGGCGCGATTCCTTTTCAAAAGGAACCGACCCGATTTCTCCGGACCATATCAGAGTTTGTGAAACCGGGGGGTCTTTTATTGATTACATGTGCGGATTCCGTATCGTATTTCAGTGAGATTTTAAGACGGATGATGGGGCTTTTGGTTCTGAAAGACAGGTTGGATGCTGATATTAAATTCAAACTGGAAATTTTAAGACCGATTTTTGCAGACCACCTGAAAAATTTAAAAGGGATGTCGAGGCCTGTGGATGATTGGATTTATGATAATATCCTTCAGCCGATACTCGGGCGTCCACTGTCCATTGAGCAGGCAATAATGTCCCTTGATGACGATTTTGATGTCTATGGGTCATCTCCCCATATCTTTGCAGATTGGAGATGGTATAAAGATATTCATGGCGAACAGCAATGCTATAACACATCTGCTTTAGATGTTTTTAGAAGCAATGTGCATAACTTTCTTGACTACAGGTATGTATTTGATCCAATTGCTCCGGAAAAGGGGGTAGAGATCGCAAGCCTGTGCCACAGGGTATTTGAAAGTTCAATCCATCTGCAGAATAACGGCCTGGAACCACCTGTTCTAAAACAGGTATCAGAGGATTTGGAGCTACTGGTTAAACGCATTTCCGGGTTTTCAAAAAATACAGGCCATGCCATAGAGGAGTTTAATAAAAAGCTGGGAGCATATTTAAACGGAGATACCTTCTCAGTGGATCAAATGCCAAATTTTTCACTGTGGTTCGGCAGGAGTCAGCAATACCTGTCTTTTATTAGAAAACCATAATTTTATTCGATAAAAATGGGTGGGGAAAACATGCGGATCGGCATTGACTTTGACAATACGATTATCAGCTATGATAAGGTGTTTAACCGGGTGGGGCATGAGTTGGGGGTAATCCCCGGGAATTTAAAACAGGGAAAAGGATATGTCAGGGATTTTTTAAGGGCTGAGGATAAGGAAAAGGAGTGGACCTGGCTTCAGGGTTATGTTTACGGCACAAAGCTTTCTCAGGCTGAACCCTACACCGGGGTTAATGCGTTTTTTCGTTTTTGTGCATCTAATTCCATTGCCTGTTTTATTGTCAGCCATAAAACAAAGTATCCGTATTCAGGGGACCCGTACAATCTGCATGAGGCGGCCTGGGAGTGGATCAACGCTCAAAAATTCGGTGTTGAAACCTATTTTGAATTGACAAAAGAAGACAAAGTCATGCGGATTAAAGATCTTGACTGCACTGTTTTTATAGATGACTTGCCTGAGTTTTTATCTTTGCCCGGATTTCCTGACAACCTGGTTAAAATTCTATTTGATCCGTTGAAGAAACATCCACATGCCGAAT